>MNYL01000118.1 GCA_001873075.1 Fibrobacteres bacterium CG2_30_45_31
TGCTCCAGAGGTGGGTTGGATCATGGTGCTTCTGCCTTTGACTTGGGGCTTATTGCGGGTCTATTTTGGAGTGCACTGGCTTTCGGATGTGGTCGGTGGCTTTTTTCTCGGCATCCTCAGTTTTTTCATTGCCGATAAATTGTGGAATGTGTTTGGCTCTACGATTGTGAATTTTTTATTAGGTTTCCAATGCCGTTTGTAAACCTTTCAGAAGTAGTTGCCATGCGGCAAAAAGGCGAACGATTGGCTCTTTTGATTCGCCATGCAGAACGTCGACATATTTTGCCGACTGATGCGGATTATGGGGCTCACGTGCGAATCACGGAGCAAGGGCATGAACAGGCGACAAATGTGGGCAAAGCACTGACCTCTTTTGCTTCCGCTCAATATTTTTCGAGCCCGGTGATGCGTTGCCGCGAAACCGCTTCGACAATTGCAAAAGCCCGAGGTGATGAGGCTTTTGATCTTCCAGAAAAGGTAATCCCGATTCAACGGCTTGCAGAATTTTACGTGGCGGATTTTAAAGAATACGAAAGGTTACTCCGTGAGGGTTTTTACGAAGCAATTTGTGATTATTTAGATACCGGGGAATACCGTGGCTTTTTACCTATTGCAGAAGCTTCGCAAGAACTTTTAAATTTGGTTGTTGAAAATTCGACAGAAGCTTTGAACGTTTTTGTTTCTCACGATGCGTGGATTGTTCCCTTCCTCACCCATTTTACCGAAGTTCGCTTTGCCCCCAATCGATGGATGAATTTCCTCTCTGGCGCAGCCATCTTCCTCTCCGAAAAAACGCCCCCGCGGATCATCCCCGTGGCAGGACTCGGTGACGGTTATTTAAGATTTTAAATTCGCTCTATGAAGGATCCACAAAAAAGACTCTCCGAAGAGAGTCCTTTAAAATTTCACAATAGGGACCCAATAGTGCTTACGCCACAAAAGCTTCGTAGATGGCCCCAATCGCTTTTTCCATTTGGTTCTCGTCCACACCAACGATAATATTGATCTGGGAAGAGCCTTGGTCAATGATGCGCACGTTGATCTCGTCCTTCGCAAGGGCTGTGAAAAGCTTTGCGGCGATACCCACTTTATTGGTCATGCCGTGTCCCACAGTAGCGATTAATCCAATACCGGGGAACACTTTAATTCGATCTGGGCGCATCTGGAGTTGAATATCTTCAAGGACGGTTTCTTGCACTGCAGCAAGAGCTTTCGTATCCACCACGATACTCATGGAATCAATGGCACTCGGGCAAAGTTCGTAAGAAAGGCCTTCATTTTCGAGCACCGCTAAAATGCGGCGTCCAAAACCGATTTCCTTGTTCATCATGCCTTTTTCGATGTAAATCATCGAGAACCCTTTACGGCCTGCAACCCCTGTAATGGGGCGCTTTGTCTCCGCTGGAGTCGGGCCGATAATGGTACCCACATCTTCGGGTCTATTCGTATTGCGAATATTGATCGGAATGTTTTTTGCCCGGCAAGGAGCGATGGATTCATCGTGTAAAACGCTTGCCCCGGAATAGGAAAGCTCGCGGATCTCGCGATAGCTCACATACTCGATGGGGAGTGCTCCTGCAACAATACGGGGGTCTGCCATGAGCATACCAGAAACATCGGTCCAGTTTTCATAGCACGAGGCTTCAAGGGCATTCGCAAGAATGGCCCCTGTGATGTCAGAACCACCACGTGAAAAAGTTTTTACTTGACCTTGCAAATCAGAGCCATAAAAACCAGGCACCACATAAAGAGTGTTCTCGTCAGAAAGAGAGGCGGCAATATCGACGTAGCTCTTTGCGGTGACACGGTACCTATCGTCAAAGGCAATCATAGGGAACGCATCGACGAAAGTGGCTCCGAGGTATTCTGCCATAATACGCGCGCAAAGGAACTCCCCACGGCTTACCAGAAAATCAGTAGTCACATCGGGGTCTTGACTTTTGAGCTTTTTCTCAAGCGCATCCAAATCATTAGTCACATGGGTTGTGATCCCTAAGTCCGTGCAAATGCCGAGATAGCGTTCACGAATCAAAGTCCAAGGGGTGGAAAAATCCAAACCTTTAGAAGCCAAATCGTATGTGCTATAGAGCAAGTCGGTGAGTTTGGTTTCTTTGGAATTGCGTTTCCCCGGAGCCGAAACGACGATCACTCGACGTTTCTTATCGGCGGTCACAATAGCTTTAATTTTCTGAAACTGAGTAGCGTCAGCGACGGAGCTACCGCCAAACTTACATACGATCTTTTTTGTCATGGTAACGTCTCTCTTTGGAGGTGTTCATTGCCGGTTTGTAAAAAAACTTTAGGCATATGTAAAAATAGCAATAGAAAAGAAAACAGAAAGAGGGTTCGTGCGTTATTATGGCGGAGGATGCAAACATTGAATTTAATGAACGATGCAAAAAGACTCTTAAAAATCGCAGCCAAGTCCAATATTCCTGTTTTGATTTGCGGTGAATCTGGTACAGGCAAAGAAGTGGCGGCCCGGATTTTGCACGCAGAGAGCGGACGCGCTACGGGACCTTTTATTGCTGTCAATTGTGGTGCTTTAAACTCCGGTCTCATGGAAAGTCTTTTCGAAGGTTCTCGTCGTGGGGCTTTTACAGGCTCTACCAGTGATCAGTTGGGCTTTGTGCGTGCCGCAGACAAAGGGACCCTGTTTTTGGACGAAATAGGGGAATTACCCCTCGAAAGCCAAACGCGTTTTTTGCGTATTCTTCAAGAGCGTGCGGTGACTCCGTTGGGGAGCCAAAGCACCATCCCTGTCGATTTTCGCTTGGTATGCGCGACTCATCGAAATTTAGAACAGGCGGTTCGCGCCGGGCTTTTTCGGGAAGATCTTTACTTTAGGCTCAATGTTTTTCCGGTGCGTCTCCCGCCACTTCGGCATCGCCAATCGGAATTTGCTTCGCTGGTTCAGGAATTATGGCACGAATTGGGAAATTCTTCTTTGGAAGAGAACGATGTAAATGAGCTTGCCTCTTTCCCTTGGCCAGGGAATGTGCGTCAACTCAAAAATGTGCTTTGCCGTTACCGTCTTTTAGAACCTTATGGCACCAAGCTCTCGATGATTCTTGCAGAGGAAACCTGGAATTTTAAAATGGGAAAAGTGACTTCTGTGTGTGAACAAAACGGAGGTTACAAAATTCGTTCGAATACGCCTTGCTGGGACAAAATTGTAACGGCATTGGAAACGCATCAATACAATAAAACTCATGCGGCTCAAAGCCTGGGCATTAGCCGGGGTTGTCTTTGTTATCAACTACGCAAAAGGGATTCGTAGCGATGGGTGACTAGCTCAACGGAAAGGATAATGCTATCTTACTATAGGTCATTTGTGTTTAATTGGAGTTATTGTATGAGTCGAATTTATGTTGTTGTCCCCACCGCTGTAGGTGTGGGTGCGCCAGATGTAGCGAAAGCTTTTTATGAAGCCCTCAAAAGTAAAATTTCGCACGTGGGATATTTTAGCCCGTTGCAACAAGTCGGTGGTTTGCTTTCTGGGATGGAAGGCAATGTTTTAATGGAACAAGTGGTCGATACTTTCAAGGTCGAAGCGGCCGATCAAGAAGTAATGATTGTCGAAGGCTTGGTCCTCGAAGAAACCTCTCGCGCTCAAAAATTAAATGAAATGATTGTGGGTGCATTAGATGCGAGTGTAGTCCTTGTTTCGGCTCCTAAAGGTCGTACCTCCAAGCAGGTTTTGGACGAAATAGAAATTGATGCCCAAGATTTTAGTGAGCTCAAGGCCTATGTGGTTTGTTGTGTCATCAACGATGTGGGAAGTTTTTCCGCTGATTTTCGCAACGTCTTTAGCAAGAGTTCTATCCCGGTGCTTGCATTTACCCCACAGGCTTCCGAACTCGGCAAACATTGGGACTCCGCCCTCCTCCAAAAATTGAGTGAAACTCAGCGCGAACGCAATGTGACTCAAGCGGAATTCCGTTCGGGCCTTATCCGCATGGCTCGCCGCAATCTCAAACGCATTGTGCTCCCTGAAGGCGCCGAACCTCGTACTGTTAAAGCCGCTCTCGTCGCTTATGAACGAAAAATTGCCATTCCAGTGCTTCTTGCAAAACGCGAAGACGTGGTTGCTGTAGCAGAGCGTCAAGGGATTGAACTTCCACTGGGTATTGAAATCATTGAACCTACAGAGGCATTTGCTGCAAAGTATGTGCCTCTTCTTGTAGAACTTCGCAAAGAAAAAGGCATGACCGAAGAACTTGCAACGGCTCTTTTAAAAGATCCAGTCTGGGTCGGTACCATGATGCTTAAGATCGGTGAAGTGGATGGATTAGTGAGTGGTGCAGTGCATTCCACGGCAGATACCGTGCGCCCTGCATTGCAGGTTATCAAAACCGCTAAGGGAGTCAAAAAAATAAGTTCCGTGTTCTTTATGTGTCTCCCCACACAGGTTCTTATTTATGGTGACTGCGCTATCAATCAGAATCCGACGGCAGAAGAACTCGCGGGTATTGCCATTCAGAGCTATGATACAGCGAAGGCATTTGACTTGCCCGCTCGTGTTGCCATGTTAAGTTACAGTACGGGTATCAGTGGCACTGGCGATGATGTAGATCTGGTCGTTGCCGCTACTGAAATGGTCAAAAAGTCTCGTTCTGACATTGCGATTGATGGCCCCTTGCAGTATGATGCGGCAACCACTAAGAGTGTGGCTCGCATTAAAGCTCCCAATAGTCCTGTGGCAGGCCGTGCGACGGTGCTCATTTTCCCAGACCTCAATGCGGGTAACATCACCTACAAAGCCGTGCAACGTTCTGCGGCGAATGTCATTTGCGTGGGCCCCATGTTACAAGGTTTAGCAAAACCAGTGAATGATCTTTCTCGCGGTGCTTTAGTCGAAGACATTGTCTATACTATCGCATTGACGGCTATTCAGGCTCAGTCTATTGAAGGTTAATTTGTTCTTAGATTTTTGCTAAAAGCGGCAAAAAATTAAAGACTCCCGATTGCTCTGGAGTCTTTTTTCATAATGAGACTTCAAAAATTTATTTTCTATGCCAAGAAACAAACAAAATCAATAAGGGAACTGTGCCGACGAATTTTTCAGCTTCTCCACTATTTGTTGTCTCAGCCATTTCAATTTCCACCTTGCTCGGCGATCTTCCAGAATGTAGTTTAAGCGAATCCCTTTTAACAAGGCGACATCAATGATGCTAATCGCTTCTTCGTAGCGATCTTGATCCAAAAGCAATTCGGCGACAAAGAGCGAATTGTAGAGATCTTCTGGATGTTGAACCAGTGCTAAATTCAGGTAGTGATCTGCGAGCTTTTTATCGGGCCAATTTAAGAGCAGTGGTATGTAAGGGAGTAGTTGGTGTGCGCGCCCCAAAATTTGATAGTCCTTTGCACTGTCACTTAAATCGCGAACTCTTTTTGCAACGCCTTCGCGCACCGCTTGCAATGGGCCATATTCCTTGCCCCATAAGGACAAATTAATCGCGTAAAGGCTCATGATTTTTTTGTTTTTAGGATACTTCGCATGCATCCGCTCGCCAAGTTCTTTTGCCGCGGTATGGATTTTCATGCGATCTTTTTGGTCAAAAGCAGCAAAACGTCCTTTGAAATAAAGGGCGTCTAATAGTTTTTCTGCTGCGATCTCTTCAACGGCACTATCCCGCATTGCAAGCTGGTAGGCATCCGTCATTTTGTCTGCGATACTTCGATCCGCTCTGTCTCCTTTAGCTCCCGCGGCACGATTGGCGTACCAATAATCTCCTCGGATGAGATTATCGTTAGCTGAGGCTAGACCTAGAGCGACCGCTAACAGAAGGACGGTGAAGATTCGAAAAAGCATGCATGAAACTTATATTTTCCACGTCTGCAAAAGTTTATTAACTCGTGCAATTCTCGCTTTTTCTTCCGCAGTTCCGTGGAAAGCCTTAAACAGCAGATTTCGGTATTCCATCAAGGCTGTTCGGATCAGGATTTTTTCTTCTTTTTTTAGCATAGGTGATAATTTACAAAAAAGGAAAATAAAGTAAACTTATTTTTTTCTTCTACTGGCTTTACCCGAGAAGTAGTCTTGCTGGCGAGTCGCCCCTAAAACGGCGTGCCACAATGAACCATTCGGCTCGATCTTTTTGCGTTCACTGACGGCATAATCGATAGGCACATGGGTAAATTGACCATTCATGCTGCCGACAACCATATTTGTTTTGCCCGCCATCGCGGCGTGTACTGCATTTTCAGCAAGCTGATAACAGAAAATGGCATCGGTTCCTTTTGCAGGAATACTCCGTACTGTGTAACTCGGGTCAAGATATTTAATGTTGAT
Source organism: Fibrobacteres bacterium CG2_30_45_31 (assembly GCA_001873075.1). Taxonomy (GTDB): domain Bacteria; phylum Fibrobacterota; class Fibrobacteria; order Fibrobacterales; family Fibrobacteraceae; genus UBA1313. The sequence goes on from MNYL01000118.1 coordinate 6,296, forward strand.
TTCTCGCCCAATTTTGTTAAAGTGCTCTTTTATTTGCGCACACAGAAATTCGCCAATTTCATTTTTGAGAATATTGCCACTGTCATCACGACGTTCTGGAATATCCTTAAATAGGTCTTGACCTGCTCCTTCTGCAACTACAATGACCGCATGGGTTTTCCCAATGGCATAACGATTTTCGAGGGCTTTGAAAAGTCCATTTTCCCCTTCCAACTCAAAGGGAACTTCAGGCACAAGGCAGAAATTTGCAACTGTGGTGGCTAAAGCCGCATAAGCGGCAATGAAACCGGAATCGCGTCCCATCAGTTTCACCACGCCGAGTCCATTGTACGCGCCATTTGCTTCTGTATGTGCACTGGTGATCACATTGCAAGAACTGAGCACGGCGGTCTCAAAACCAAATGTTCTATCCACCAGATTCAAATCATTATCAATGGTTTTAGGAATTCCAATCACCGAGATCGGTTGTTTACGGCGACGGATTTCAGCGGCAATATCGCGGGCGCCGCGAAGGGTTCCGTCCCCTCCGATACAGAAAAGAACATTGATGTTCAGCCGCATCAGCGTGTCTACCATGGTACTATTGTCCTGATTGCCGCGAGAGCTTCCGAGAATGGTGCCCCCGTCTTCTTGGATGGCGTCGACGACTTCTGGATTGAGAACAATGGGAGAATGACCGTATGAAGGATTGAGCCCTCTAAAACCGTAGGGAATTCCAAATATATTGCGCACGCCATAATCGAACCAAAGCAC
>MNYL01000251.1 GCA_001873075.1 Fibrobacteres bacterium CG2_30_45_31
ACTTATCCGCAGCGATGTAGTCCACCGGAAGAATGATCTTCTTGCCGTTTTTCTTCGCCTTTTCCATTAATTCGGGGACGATTTTTGCACCTTCTTCATCAAACAGAGAGTTCCCGATCTTCGTGCCATTCAACACTTTCTTGAACGTGAAAGCCATACCGCCGCCGATAATGATCTCATCCGCTTTATCCAAAAGATTATTGATGAGTTGAATCTTATCGGCCACTTTCGCTCCACCGAGAATGGCGAGGAAAGGACGCGGAGGGTTATTCAAAACTTTATCAAACGCCTGAAGTTCCTTGTTCATCAGGAACCCCGCAGCGCGCTTTTCAAGAGCAACACCAGTCATGGACGAGTGATCGCGGTGAGCGGTACCAAAAGCATCGTTCACATAAACGTCGGCGAGTTTGGTCAAAGAAGCGCGGAACGCCTTCACTTTTTCCTTGTCAGCCTTAATCTTGTTGCCTTCAGCGTCCTTCGCCTTTCCCTCTTCTTCAATGTGGAAGCGGAGATTTTCTAAGAGGACAATTTCACCTGGTTTCAGGGCTGCACAAGCAGCTTCCACTTCTGCACCCACGCAGTCTTTGAGGAACTTCACAGGCTTTTTGATGATCTCTTCTAATTTCTTCGCCACAGGAGCGAGAGAATATTTGGCAACCACTTCCCCATTCGGACGACCTAAGTGACTTGCGAGAACCACAGAGGCACCCTTGTCAAGAGCATACTGAATTGTAGGAAGAGCGGCATCGATACGTTTGGTATTGGTGATTTCTCCAGTGACCTTATCCTGTGGCACATTAAAGTCCACACGGATAAAAACACGTTTGCCCTTGAGGTCGAGATCTTCGATAGAAAGCTTAGCCATTGTACTGAACCTTTGGTTGAAGTGAGTTTATTTAATTACGAACGTGGTTAAAATTTATAAAATTGGAGAGCACCGAAAGGATTCTTTTTTATGGATAAGCTTTGGACTCGCTCATTTCTCAATATTTGCGCCAGCAATTTCCTGATGTTTTACGCATTTTACCTCGTGTTCCCGGTGCTACCCCTCTACATTATCGAACAATTTAAAGTCAGCAGTACTATCACGGGCCTTGTGCTTTCCACCTACATGGTAGGATCTCTTCTGTGCCGCCCTTTTGCGGGTTACCTCGTCGATACGTTTTCTCGTAAACCGCTTTACCTGGTCACTTTCGCTTTGTTTACCTGCGTTTTTGCGGGCTATCTTGTGGCTATTACACTCTCGCTCCTTGCTTTAACACGCCTGGTTCATGGTCTCTCCTTTGGCCTCGTGACCACAGCGAGTAACACGATTGCAGTGGACGTGCTCCCCTCCTCTAGACGCGGGGAAGGCATCGGTTATTTCGGGGTCGCCACCAATATTGCCTTTGCCCTGGGTCCCATGACAGGAGTTCTCGTTTTTGAAAATTATGGTTTCAACGCCGTTTTTATGGTTTCTCTTGTCATTAGTTTAGTGGGACTTTTGTTGGCGCTTCCCCTAAAAATACAGATAAAACGACCGAAAGAAGGAGCGCGCCCCATTTCTTTGGATCGATTTTTCCTCACAAATGCGATTCCTCAATTTCTTTGTCTCGTGGTGATCGGTTTTTCCTATGGCCCAGTGATCAACTACATTACCCTCTACGGAAAGGAAATCGGGATCTCTGGGAGTGTGGGTTACTTTTATGCTTTTCTTGCCCTCGGTCTTATTATCAGTCGTCTTTTTTCGGGAAAGCTCATTGACAAAGGATATTTAACGCGCCTCATTTTCGCGGGCACCGTTATTCTGACCTTCACCTTTGCAGTTCTTGGCCTCTTCCCGAACCCTGTGGTTTTCTTTGCCGCGGCTTTTTTCATTGGACTCGGGAATGGCATGGTATGCCCCAGTTACCAAAATTTGTTTGTCAATATGGCGCGGCACAATCAACGCGGTACCGCCTCCAGCACTTACCTCTCTGCATGGGATGTGGGTATTGGCCTTGGGATCTTATCTGGCGGATACATCGCTGAAAAATTCAGTTATGGTGTTGTTTTTGTGATGAGTGCTCTGGGCATTGCTTTAAGTCTTCTCCTATTCCACAAAGTGGGAGCTCCTCATTACGAAAAAAATAGGCTGTATCCGTAGGGCACCTCTAAAAATTCTTTTTCTATGGAATCGACTGTGACACATCGCAATAGTTCGTCGCTTAAAGTGGCTAATAACGTCATTATTGGCCACTTTTGTGCTTACACACTTGTTGGTGCAACTCGGCAATGGGCGTACAAGTACGCCCGCTGCACTCGTTTTAGCCAACAATCGCTTCTGCTCTTGCTCGGTCTCACTCAATTCCATGGTCGCAAACCAATTTTTAAAGGTGCCCATAACTTCTGAAGGAGTTTCAATGGAAAGTAAATCAGACCGGTTGTGGACTATTTCCTTTATCAATCTTTGTGCCTCACAGTTTCTTCTCTATTTTTCCGTTTATTTAGTGATGCCCGTATTGGGGCTATACATTGTCGATTCTTTTGAAAACGGAAAATCAGTCGTGGGATTTCTGCTCGCGGCCTATACGGTTACAGCGATGCTTTGCCGCCCCTTTGCAGGCTACATCATAGACACATTTTCACGCAAGCCTCTGTATCTTTTTGCTTATGTGGGTTTCGTTAGCGTCTTCGGCAGCTATCTCCTGATCGGCACATTGACCCTCATTTGCATAGTGCGCGTTTTCCAGGGATTCTCCTTTGGCATTTTCACCACGACAGCAAATACCATTGCGGTAGATCTTATTCCGCCCGCCCGCCGCGGGAGCGGGATCGTCTACTTTGGCATTACCGCCACGGCAGCCTTTATGCTGGGGCCGATGACTGGTATTTTCATTAATTCAAGTTATGGCATCCGTACCGTTTTTGCCACAGCACTTGCGACGGGGTGCCTAGGGCTTTTACTCGCGCTGTTGCAACGCACTCCCCCACGTCCCAAACCGGAAAAGAAAACACCCATCGCTTTCAAACGTTTCTTCCTCCTCGCAGGACTCCCTCTCTTTATCAACATGCTTTTCGTATTCTTCAGTTATGGCATCACCATGAACTATATGGCTTTGTACGCCCGCGAACTCGGAATCGGCAAGGGAGCGGGTTTCTTTTTCGGACTTCTTTCTTCGGGCATTATTTTAAGTCGTCTCGTCATTGGACGCCTTATTGACAGAGGACATCTTTTGCACTTAATGATTGCAGGTCTTTCTCTCCTTTTTATCTCTTTTACGATTTTTGCGCTAAATCCATTTCCCAGCGCTTTTTATGGGCTCGCCTTTTTTATCGGAGTCGGTTTTGGATTGGTGAGTCCCGGATTTCAAAATCTCTTTGTGAATTTGGGGAATCCTTCTGAAAGGGGAATCGCCAATGGCACTTTCCTTTCAGGTTGGGATTTAGGCATTGCTACCGGAACCCTTTTGGGAGCCCCTATTGCGCAACATTTTGGTTACAACAATCTTTACCTTTTTGGCGCAGGCATGGTGGGTGCAGGTCTCCTCATTTTCATTAAAATCAGTAAGCCTCATTACTTAAAAAACAAAATAAATGCCTAATTTTGGATTTTAGACCCGCTCTGAATACATTTCGATTTCATAAAAAACGAAACTTTCAAAAAACGACATATTTGTAAAAAAGCAGAGCAAGCTCGTCATTTTTGAAAATTTTAAAATGTTCTTGTATTGATTTTTAATCAAAAAAAGCAAATAAGAATCAAAATTGGGAATTGGCACATCATTTGCTTTATGCTTTTCGGTCGAAACAAATAACCGGCCTTAACACTGGAGAAAACAAATGAAACTCGTTACGGCGTACATCCAACCCGAGAAGCTGAATAGCGTCAAGCAGGCGCTCTATGAAGCTGAAATATTCAAAATGAGCGTTACCAATGTATTGGGATGCGGTCAACAAAGGGGCTACACGGAAAATTATCGTGGAGCGGAGACAGAAGTGAATCTGCTGAAGAAACTTCAGATTTGCATTGCTTTGAATGACGAATTTGTGCAACCCTGCATTGATGCCATCATCAAGGGAGCCCGCACAGGAAACATCGGCGACGGCAAGATCTTCGTCGAAAACATGGAACGTTGCGTACGCATTCGCACAGGTGAAGATGGCCCAGAAGCCATCGGTTAACAAAGGAAAACTATTATGAACGCAGATACACTTGCATTACTCAACGAAAAAATTAGTGCATTAAGTTCCCAAGTTGCTGATATTAGTGCCAACGCCCTTACGAAAGGCGATTCCACGATTGCCACGGTGGCGAGCCTTGGTGATAGTACTTTTATGACAGAAAACGTCTGGATTATGATTTGCGCACTCCTTGTGTTCATCATGAGCCTAGGCTTTGCGACTGTGGAATCAGGACTTTGCCGCGCTAAAAACACAGCCAATATTCTCTTTAAAAATATTGCAGTACCAACAATCGGAGTCACCACTTTCGCGGCGATCGGTTTTGCCTTGATGTATCCAGGAACTTGGAGCATTAATCACGTTCTAGGATTTGCAGGTTTCGGCCTGAATGTCCCAGAAGGGGGCTTTACCAACGCCTATAACCATTACACCTATTTCAGCGATTTCCTCTTCCAAGCCATGTTTGCCGCTACTGCTGCAACCATTGTGTCTGGTGCCGTTGCTGAACGCATCAAGCTCTCTTCTTTCCTCCTGTTCACAGTTATTTACGTGACATTCGTCTATCCGATTGTCGGTAGCTGGACATGGGGTGGCGGCTGGCTTGCTGATCGCGGATTCCATGACCTTGCAGGTTCTACCTTGGTTCACTCTGTGGGCGGTTGGGCGGCTCTCGCGGGCATCATTGTTCTTGGCCCACGTATCGGTCGTTATCGCAATGGTAAGATCTATGCGTTCCCGGCACATTCGATTCCTCTCGCCACCATCGGTGTTTTCATGCTCTGGTTCGGTTGGTGGGGATTCAATGCGGGTTCCGCTCTCTCCGCAGATCCTAAGGCAACGTCTTGGATTCTTGTGACGACGAACCTTGCTGCTGTCGCAGGCATCATTTCTTCTACCGCTTTGAGCTGGATTTTGGCAAAGAAGCCGGATGTCACCATGGCACTTAATGGTTGCTTGGCAGGTCTTGTGGCCATTACCGCAGGTGCTGATGTAGTTACTCCGCTGAACTCCTGGATTATCGGAGCCATTGCCGGTATCTTGGTTGTCCTTTCGGTGTATATGTTCGATAGACTCCGTTTGGATGATCCTGTGGGTGCCCTCTCGGTTCACTTGGTCAACGGTCTCTGGGGTACTCTTGCTGTAGGCATCTTTGATATGACAGGAAGCTACTCTGTATTTGGCCAGTTGTTCGGTATGGCAGCCTATGCGGTTCCTTGCTTCTTCGGTGCTCTGCTTATCTTCTTTGCAATAAAGAAGACTATGGGCCTCCGTGTCTCTGAGAAGGAAGAATTGCGCGGTCTCGATGCAGGTGAACATGGGCAAGAAGCCTACAGTGGCTTCCAGATTTTCACCAACACCTAATAGTTTTTAATTCTTAATGCCCCATTGGTTCAAAAGCGCCGCAAGCGCAAAGACCAGTGGGGCATTCCAGTTTATGGCAATTTCATTACTCGCATAGGCTTTTACGTGATCGTAATACGCCGTTCCCGGCTTGGAATTTTCCTCTGGATAAGTCAGGCCGCGTGGCGTTTTAGAAAGATCATCCTGACGATCTTCATTCACTCCCCCTACTAAAAGGCCCGGCACCGGTTCTTCCACTTGATCACCAATACTCAAACGATGATGCGGAAATTTAGGAGCACTTGGAGCAGAACCTGTTACAAAGCTCACATTCACGGCATTTCGTCCGTACAGATAATCCAAAGCTTCGCAAAGAATGGTTACAAAACGAGGATTCTCATTCCAAGTCAAAACGACAGAAGCGGTGAGGGCTTGGTTTGCAACAGCTCCATTAGAACCCCACTGAAAATGAGTCATAGGCACACGGTAAGGACAAGTTTCTAAACCATCGGCGATAGCATAAGTGGCATTTTCCAAATTTGTGCGAGCCTTTGCTTGCAAAGAAGAATCCCCATCTTGCATCGCCAAAGAAATCCAGCCCAAATTCTCTGTATTCTGCCAGTTGATGTCCCAAAGCGTATTTTGCGTCTCTGCACGCTTTTGAAGTCTCTCACCGATTACATTGTCCTGAGTCTCACGCCAAAGTTCGGCTTCCGTCCAAAAAAATTCATCATCAAAGTGAACATCGTTATAAAGACCACTCCCCTCTGTATTGTGCGGATACTCGATATTGGGATTTTGAAGTGCCCATTCATAGGCTTTTTTTGAACAATCAAGGCAGAGATTTGCAAACATCTCGTCCCTGGCTAAACCTGCATTCGCACTTTTGAATACCCGATGTGCCTGGGCTAACGCGCCCGCAAAATTGAGGGAAGAAGCGGTGGACTTTCCTAAAATACGGCGCGGATAAACCGTTTCGATAGGAGCGACAAACGGATCCCAATGATCGGGTGAAACTTTAAAAAAGACTCCCCCGTCCGTGTCTTGCATGCGAAGGAACCAATCCAATTCAAAACGAATTTCTTCCAGAAGCGCTGACGATTTTACTATTTCCGGGTAAAATTCAAAAGTATGCATCAGAGTCGCTACACTCACCCCGGCATTGACAACATATTTACCATAGTCACCTGCGTCATACCAACCGCCGTGAGCATTCCACAAACCTTCGCGTTCCATGGAAGCCTGAAATGGGATTGCATCATCTAAGTGAGCAGCGGGCCTTGCCCACTTCCCTGCGCGCTCCTCGGTGAGTTCTACGCCACTTCTCTGAAAGTAGAAACCCTTTATCGTCGCCTGCAATTGCTTTGCATAGGCATCACTACCAATAGGGAAAACGTCACTTTTTAAATCGTCCGAAACAGAAATTCGATACATGCCTGGGGTTTTCAACGAGGAAAAATCCCCCACGCGCACCCATTCTCCCGTGTGATCCCACAAACCATTTTCAACGAGAGGTCCCATAAAAACAACCTGATTATCGCCATCCAGAATGGAAAACGTATTGATATCGCTGTCGGTCACCAAAATCCGTTTAGGAGCTTCGGGAAGGTATCCTAAATGGTTGTATCGAAGTTTCATGTTTTATCCAACCAGGCTTGTAAAATGAGTGTGGCCGCAGCGCGATCCACAATTCCTTTGTCTTTCTGCTTCTTT
>MNYL01000057.1 GCA_001873075.1 Fibrobacteres bacterium CG2_30_45_31
CAGGCAATCGCTTCCAAGGGAGGAAGCGCAAAGCGTTAGTAGCTCATCCAAGCTCACATTAAGACACCTTCCTTCAAAGCCATGCATTCCCAGACGTTCCCGAAAAAGACGTTGATCTTCCGCACTTAATAGATATTCCGTGTTAAATACAGAGACATTGATCGGGTTTCCCAAAACAGAATTTTTGCGATGAGCAATGCCGAAATAGGCTTTCCCTTCTTCTTTAGCATAACGGGAAACGTAAGCAAAACCATCGGCCTTGACTGTATTTCTGACGAAGCACATTGAAATCAATTTGAATTTTATATTGTAAGGATACAAGGTTTCTGCAAACGTATCGTCCAAAACTAGTGCAGGGATTTTTATCGCAGACCAGAATTACTTTCTTTTTAGGTGTCATAGATACCAGATTTAACTTTATTTGAAAGGATAATGATTATGTTTTCCTATTTACCATGCTATCTTTACGCCCATGTCTCGTATTTTTATCGTGCTTGCAACTTACAACGGCGAACGTTTCCTTTCCGCATTTTTGGATTCTTTGCTCAAGCTTACACGCCAAGCAGATAGCATTATTGTCATTGATGATGAATCTAAAGATACGACCGTTTCTATTCTTAAAAGCTATGAAGGAAAACGTCCTCTTCAAATATTTTGTGAGGAAAAGAATCAGGGACACCGGGCGGCTTTTGCGAAAGGCCTAGAAATGGCCCATAAACAAGCCCATATCGGAAATGCGGACCTCGTCTTTGGAGACGCAGAGGTCATTGATAGCGGTGGAGAAACCATTGCCGAATCTTGGAGAGAAGAAGGAAATATTCTGTCTCATCTCACTACAGAAACACTCCTTACCGGTTTTACATATCCTGATGCAGGCATTCATTTTATTTTCAAGGAAATGAATTTCGGCTTCGCGATCGCCTGTAATCATGCCATGAAACAGCTCCAAAACAATGGAGGGCACCTGTGAGAAAATCATTTTACCTCATCACCGTTCTTTTCGCTGCAATTTTCAGTGGAACTCTCCATGCACTTCCTCTCGAAGAATCTCTTCCCGGGCATATCCGCGTGGGTGACTCCACCATTTTTTTCAATATACGAGCCACACTTTCCGATTCTCTTGCTACTACAAATTATGAAGACACAAAGACTCATATTGACAACAGTGCTTATGTTCGACTTCGCGTTAACGGAGAAATATCCCCCCAGTTTCGTTGGAGAGCTTCGGGCACTGTTTATAGCGACAAAACCAATCGAGAGATAGAGCCCCATTTTTACGAACCAAAAGAGGGGCTTCCTTACAATCTCCAGGGCGATAATGGTCGTTCCTGGGATACATTTACGGCCTATAGCGAATACAACTCCGCGTTTGGAAAACTCATGGCAGGCATTGACTATTTGGAATGGGGACCTGCAAAACGCAATAAACTCGTGCTGCGCGGCAGTAGCAATAATTACAGACCCTGGATGGACACCACCTATTTTCTCAGTCAACCCGCACCCACACCTTTTTTTGGTTTTCAATTCAGCACCGGCCCCATCACTTACACTCAATATTCCGGTAAACTTTTCTACGAAAAAAACAAGAACAAATTTTTCCACGCCAATCGCCTAGACTTTGCGCTCCCTTTTGAAATAAATTTTGGCGTCAGTGAAACGGTCATCTATGGCTCCACCGTAACAACCGATGAACCCAACCTCAACCATGACGCCGACAGCACGGATCGGGACTTCGAATGGGTTTACGCGATTCCTTTTGTTCCTTATGTTTTTGCTCAAAATTACTTAGGAGATAAAGACAATGCGGGACTTTCTTTTGATTTAAGCATCAAGACTATTCCGAATTGGGAGATTTACGGAGAACTTTTGTGGGATGACATGAATAATGTGACCTCCATGTTTGATGATTCCTGGTGGGGCAACAAATGGGGAGCCTCCATCGGAGCGTCCACAGAAAATCGCGCGGTAGGCCCTGTACTGGTATCATGGATGAGCGAATACACGCACATTGAACCCTGGGTGTACACTCACCACTTAGGCGCAAGCCACCAATACACGAACTACGGGCAATGTTTAGGAAGTGAGCTAGGACCCAACTCCCAGGAACTTTATACGCAACTCGATATGGAATGGAAAATTTTCAAACTTTCCCTCCATGCTTCTGGAGTCTCTAAAGATACAGCCTTCGGGAGTAACATCAGCGATATCCACATCACGCCCGAAAACCCGGAACTGGTGCCCGCCGCCGAGACATACAAAATGGCTACTGATAAAAAGTTCCTCGCCGATGCCACCACAAAATCGTACCAGGAATATGGTTTCGCCATCACGATTGCCCCTTGGGAATGGTTGTGGGCCCGTTATGCACAAAGCGTATACGTGGGCGACTACGAAGGCATGCGAATCGAAGGGAGCCTCGGTGTTACCTGGTAATATTTCGGAATAGAATTTTCTATTTTCAACCATTATGAGTGATATTTTTTCAATTCAAGAATATGCAGTCCTTTTGGGTGAAAATGCCCGCAAAGCATCTCAAGCCATACGTACTATTTCCACAGAAACACGCAATAGTGTTTTGAATACCGTAGCGAAATCGCTTCGCGCTAAAAAAGCAGAGATTCTCGAAGCCAATGCCCGCGACTTGAAAGCTTCAGAGAACAACTTATCTCCAGCAATGATGGATCGTTTGACACTCAACGATGCTCGTATCGAAAGTATGGCCAAAGGCGTTGAAGAAATTGCGGCCTTCGCCGATCCTCTCGGGCGTGTACTCGAAAGTCGTACTCTCGCGAACGGCATTGAAATTTCACGCATCGCCGTTCCTATTGGTTCTGTCTTTTTCATTTACGAAAGCCGTCCGAATGTGACAATTGATGGAGCGGCTCTCTGTTTTAAATCGGGCAACGCGGTCATTCTCCGTAGCGGAAAAGAATCGTTGGTGTCTTCTAAAATTCTTGCAGATATTTTCCGTAATGCGTTAGAAATTGCAGGGATTGATATCAATGCCGTGCAACTCGTCAATACGCCTGACCGTGATCTAATGGCTCAGCTATTGAAAATGAACAACGCTATCGACTTGGTGATCCCCCGCGGTGGAGAAGGACTTATTCGCTCGGTTGTGGAGCAGAGTCGCATTCCGGTGATTAAGCATTTCAACGGAATTTGTCACATTTACGTGGATAAAAGTGCTGATTTAACTAAAGTGGGACCGATTCTCGAAAATGCGAAAACCCAACGTCCAGGAACCTGCAATGCCATGGAAACGCTCTTGATTGATCGTCACTTGCGCGATAAAGACATCACTCTATTCCTCGCGCCTCTCTTTGTGAAAGGAGTGGAAATGTTCGGGGATGCGGAATCTCAGAGTCGCATTTCTGGTGTCAAAGACATCGGTAACTTTGAAAACTATCATCATGAATATTTAGCACTCAAGATGAGTGTTCGTTTTGTGGAAAATGTCAAAGAAGCTTGTGACCATATTGAAAAATACAGTAGCAGACATACAGAAGCCGTGCTTGCCGAAGACAAAACCGTACAAGAATACTTTGTCCAGAACGTGGATTCCGCAAGCGTCATGGTCAATGCGAGTACGCGTTTTGCGGATGGCGGTGAATACGGTCTCGGTGCCGAAGTGGGCATTTCTACCGATAAACTTCATGCCCGTGGTCCTATGGGCGTTGAAAGCCTTTGCACCTATAAGTGGATTCTTCGCGGAGAGGGCCAGGTACGTCGATGAAATTTGCGATTAACGAATCCTTACTAAAAGAACTGAAATATGATTCCAAGGGTTTAATCCCCGCGATCGTTCAAGATGCCGATAAAAATGACATTTTGATGATGGCATGGATGGATGAAGAAGCCCTTCGTCGCACATTAAACGTGGGTGAAATGGTTTTCTGGAGCCGGAGTCGAAAAGAATACTGGCACAAAGGCGATACCAGCGGAAATGTAATGGAAGTCGTCGAATGGTTCGTGGATTGTGATGCGGATGTTCTTCTTTTTAAGGTCCATATGCACGGTCCTCAAGTCGCTTGCCATACGGGAGCCCGCAGCTGTTTCTTTAGAAAAGGGTAGGATCGTTTGTTCCCCGTAACACTGCCGTTGGGAGGATTTCATCATCTGCTCCTTGCAGTTTCGGGCGGTTTGGATTCTGTGTGTCTTCTCCATTACGTAGCAACCCATAAAACACAATTTGGAATTGAAAAAATTGTCGTGTGTCATGTGCATCATGGCATCCGCGAAAAGAGCGCAGACGAAGACGCTTCCTTGGTGAAAATCCTCTGCGAACACTACCACATTCCTTTGGAACTCCGCTATTTGGATGGCAAAGCCATGCTTGCAGAAGGCAACTTCGAAGAAAAAGCACGTGTGGAACGCTACCGCATTTTTAGCGACATTCTCAAAGAAAAAAAGTTGGATGCCATTTTCACCGCACATCATGCCGATGACCAGGCGGAGACGCTTTATATGCGGCTTTACCGCGGCACTTCCCTCAAAGGCTTACAAGGAATTCTTGTAGAACGGGATGATCGCGTTTACCGTCCATTTCTCTCTCTCACCAAAGAAGACCTTCGTCTCTATGCAGAACAAAATCAATTGCAGTGGCACGAAGATGAAACCAACCAAGATACCTCTTACCGACGAAACTACACGCGCCACACAAGCCTCCCCCGTCTTGAGAATGACGTCCCAGAAGCCATTCGACAACTCGCCCACATAGCAAGTCTTTCTCAAAGCGTTTTTCCTAAAATCATCGCCCAGGCAGAAACTTTATTTGCACCCATGGTAGTGCCCCCTCGCTTATGGCCATTTCCTGCTCGATTCTCCCCCTATGAAAAAACACTCGCCATCCATGCCTCTGCTCTGGAAAACCAACTGAAGCCTTTGGAACATGGTGGATTCGAATTATTCCGTCTATGGCTTCATGAAAAGGGATTTCCACTCCCGATGAGCAAGGAAGAAGGCTCCCATTTTTTCCCTGTCCCTTCTCGAATACAAACAGCGGACTTTCTGATGGAAAAATCCCAGAAACTCCTTTGGTTTTGTCACAAAAAAGTTATCCAAGAAACCGACAATTTGTATCTTTTGCCTGAGTTTAAGAATGCCGCGGGTGAATGGCGTTATCGTCGTGACGGTGATGTTTTTTCTCCTCCAGGCCTTCGCTGTTCGCAACGGAAGTTAAAAAAGTGGTTTCAGGAAAATGGGATTCCTACATTTGTTCGTGATTGTATTCCCGTTTTCGCTCAAGATTCCGAAGTACTGTGGATTCCCGGCATCGCCAAATCGGGAAAATTGCAGGCAAACACGAACATTGATTTTTTTGATTGGCAATAAAGGGTTTATATGAATAAGGCCAAGACGGCATCTCCTTTCCGCAATAAGAATTTTTTTGTCATTGTGACAATGCTTCTCATGGTATTGCTCTTAATGCGTCTCTATTCGGAAGACACCAAACTAGACCTCTCCCGTACCGAATTTTTGGCTATGATGGCCGATTCTACAGTAGTGATTAAAGATCTTCGTTTGCAGAAAACATCCGATGGTATTTCCATTGAAGGCGAACGGGCCATGACGCCCAAAGAGATTGCGGAAGCGGCGAAACACGTAAGCGCGCTTTCCAAATTTACCAAAGCAGATACCACCACCAAAAATACGATTGCGTTCACGAGCCATATGCTGGAAATCAGCAATGAACAAATCACGGCTTGGGAAACATTCAAAGGCGTTAAAGTCAAGGTTGTCCACGAAACCACCAATTGGTTGGATCACGTTTTTGCGTTCTTACCTGCTATTCTGTTAATTGGCTTTTTCTGGTTCATGATGTCTCGCCAAGCGGGCGGTGGTGGTAAAGGCGTTTTCTCCTTTGGAAAAAGTAAAGCCCACCAATTGAACGAAAACGGCAAAGACAAAACCACATTCAAAGATGTCGCTGGTTGCGACGAAGCCAAACAAGATTTGGAAGAGTTGGTGACCTTCTTAAAAAGTCCGAAAAAATTTGATGCTTTGGGTGGTCGCATTCCAAAGGGAGCTCTCTTAGTAGGCCCTCCAGGTACCGGTAAAACGCTCCTTGCGCGCGCTGTTGCTGGCGAAGCCGGGGTGCCCTTCTTCAGCATGTCCGGTTCGGATTTTGTCGAAATGTTTGTCGGTGTAGGAGCCTCCCGTGTCCGTGATCTTTTCGAAATGGGAAAAAAGAACGCTCCCTGTATTCTTTTCATAGATGAAATTGATGCGGTCGGTCGCCAGCGGGGTGCAGGTCTCGGCGGGGGTCACGATGAACGCGAACAGACCCTCAATCAGCTTCTTGTGGAAATGGACGGATTTACATCTAATGCAGGCGTTATCCTCATTGCCGCCACCAACCGGCCCGATGTACTTGACAAAGCACTCTTACGCCCGGGACGCTTCGATAGACAAATCATGGTGGGCCTCCCCGATCTTATTGGTCGTGATGAAATTCTCCGTGTGCATCTCAGAAAACGCAAAGTGCCTCTCGCCAAAGATGTCGATATCCGTGCTGTCGCGAAGGGAACCCCAGGACTCGCCGGTGCCGATCTTGAAAATCTTATCAACGAAGCCGCACTTCTCGCCGCTCGTTTCGGAAACACTGAAGTCGGTATGCTCGACTTTGAAGAAGCCCGCGATAAACTCGCCATGGGAGCGGAACGTCGCACCCTGCTCATGACCGAAGAAGAAAAGAAGCACACGGCATACCACGAAGCGGGACATGCGTTGATGACCCTTCTTTGCAAACATGCGGATCCACTCCACAAGATCACCATTATCCCCCGGGGACGCGCTCTGGGTGTGACCATGTCCCTTCCCGAAAATGATCGTGTTTCTCTTTCGAAAGAACAGGCAGAGGAAAATATCATGATCCTCATGTCTGGACGCCTCGCCGAAATGATTGTATTCAATCATCAAAGTACGGGAGCTTCCAATGACATTGCGCGCGCCACAGAACTTGCCCGCAAAATGGTCACAGAATGGGGCTTCGACGAAAAAATCGGGCCTCTCTGTTACAGCAGAGCCGATGGAGAAATTTTCCTCGGTCGCGAAATTAACAAACCGAAAGAAATGTCCGAAAAAATGGCAGAGACCATTGATGATTCAATCAACAATCTCGTGCGAAACCTCTCCCAAAAAGCCAAGGACTTGCTGA
>MNYL01000134.1 GCA_001873075.1 Fibrobacteres bacterium CG2_30_45_31
TTTGAATCTTCTTCCCCACCCATTTACCGTTATCCTTATAAAAACTTGTATGCCCCATTACATCAAAATCAATGTCTTCTTTTTCTTCTATTTCATAAACATTCGTATTAACAACTATACAATTATTTGAAAACAGAGAACAACATCCAAATAAAGGAATTATTAAAAGCACTAATAAAAATTTTTCTAAATGTAATTTTTTCATTTTACTTTCCTTTAAGAGTTTCTTCACTCGCCTTTAGTGCTTTGTACTTCGGGCTTTCCAGTGGAAGTAGTTTTGGATCTATTTTTAATGGCTCATAGTCTTTTAAAAAAGATAAATTCATTTTTATTTTTAAAGAATAAAGAAAAGCCTTCTTGGGAAGGTAAAATTCATAAACTGAACGATTCAAATAAAGTGAATCAGGAATGTCTTGTAAATTTAAATTTTTCAACGAATAATTTACAGTACGATGATTATAAATTTGCTCACTTTCAATTTCAAGACTGTCTCCCCAATAAATTACTTGGAAAGATGTATCAGCGTCTAAAATCATGAATTCTCGATTCAATGAATTTTTTAACAAATCAGCAAACTCATGTTTAATGGTCATGTAATTTTTTTGAATATCCGAAAGTAAATATCCACAAGCCAAATCAACTGTTTCATCATTTGAGGCCGATGTTGTTGCAATCTCACCCAACCAATTATCGCTCTTAAAATATATAGAATTGCACAAATCATCTTTTTGCAAAATATTTTGAAATCTAGAAGGCCTTGTTTTATGCAATAAATATATCTGATTCAGTTGAACATACATCAATCCCCAGCCCCAGTACAAATTAATAGAAATTGATTCAAAGGATACGAATTTTCTGTTCTTGGAATCTACACCTGTAAATTCATTCTTTTCACGATTATAAGAAAAAAAAGCGCACCCCCAAAAAGATAGCACAAATAAAAATAAAAATAAATATTTTATTGACATAATCCATGTTCCATTATAAAAACACCTTTTTCAAAAAAAACAAACACGTTAAAATAAAACGCAAGATAAGGGTCTCCCTCTATTTTAAACCAACTGACATCTCGATAATAAAAATACTTATATTCATCGTCTTTCTTTTTATATCCCAAAATAATATCATCTTCTCGGTGTCTTTGTCGCATCCGGCTTTCCTTATTCATTATTACCAAATAAGGGTGGCTCTCTAAATCCAATTTTTCAAACTCATAAAACACAGAATCGTTCAATTTATATTCTTCAAAACAATTAATAACTCTAGATGTATCAAAATTTATATTTTGTCGTTCCATCGTATATTTATCGGGAGTCAGCCATGGTGACGTTGTCTGTACGGGGAAATGATATATTTTCATTTCATGAATATCATTTATATAAAATAATGTCAAGCTTTTGTTTTTCTCAAAAAATATATAATAACCATTTTCCTTCCAAGAAAGGTTCTCTTCGGGAAAAACAGAAGAAATTAATTTTTTACGATATTCATAGATGGATGGATCATTATCAGAGCTAGATATACTAAATACTGAATTTTGGCTCCAGACAATACAAAAAAAACCTATTGATAAGAACAAAAGTAAAAAATTTTGTAACCGTTTCATTGTTCAATGCAATTCCTGTTAATTTCATCCATATTGTCAATCTTATTCCATTTGCACTCATCAAAATTTAAATCAATTAGTTTTTTTACCAGCATATACAGAGTTGAGTATTCTCCCCAAAAAGGATATTTTTTTAAACCATTTTCATAACATTCTGGATTTACTAAATCCAAAAAGAACCGTTCTGTTTGTTCGTTCACATATACAATATTCATGCTTGACGCGCACAAAGAATTATTTCCCATTCCAGGCCTATTTTCCATAAAAAATATTTTCAATAGGTTTTTAATCTTTTGTGGCGCCGTCAAACTCTTTTTACACTGATCTAAAAGTTTTTGATGGTGATTCTGAATCGTTTTTTCGACACAACCCAGCCAGACATGAGCGTCAGGACCTGGTTGAAAAGGAATCGAAGGCACATGAAACACAATAACGTCATTAGATTCTAAAGGAAGAAAGCCCACATTCAAGCCTAAAAAATCATCCCACTTATGTTCATTAAGAACAATGTAGAATCCCGAGTTTCGCCAATTCAAGTCTTCTTCATAGAAGATTTTATCAAAAAAAATTTTCCCATATTGCAATCCATAACCATTAAAACCGGAAGGTAAGATCGTTGCAGAAGAATCCATAAAGTCGGTCCCAGCAGCCATAGTATTCGATGCAAGAAATGCAAAATGCACAATTGAAAAAAGAAAAAATTTATTAATGATTTTGTCCATAAAAGCCTACCATATCAATCATCAAATGAGTCCACCAATGATTTCCATAATTATAACTAGAATATGATTTCTCACCAGGCATAACCATTAATTCTATATTCCCCCAACTCGTAGACCCTTTTTCACGATAAGTCCGTTTAATAAAACCATCTCCATGCCCATTAGTATGATCGACTCTTTCAAATCCATTTTTTACAAGCCAAGTATTTAATTTGTTTGAATTTTTATATGTAAATCCAGATCGTTCTATATCATCATATAATGAAGGATTCTTATTTTTCAACAGATTCAATATTATTTCTCTTTGCACATTCTGAATCCCTTGATTACTCACATCATGGGTCTCCCCAAAAGCAAAATGTCCGTATTTACCAAGAGTCGGCAGCCACAATTCAGCGCTGACAATACTCCCTGTTTTGCCATCAGCACCCTCTTTGCTGGTGTTGTTCCCATAAGCCAAATACATCTGCTCCTGGAACCCATAACTCCACCCGCCATTCTGCGCCACCTGCGCGTACACTCCGCCCACATTCCCACCGGCATACAGTCCTCGTCCTTCCATGCCGAAGAGACCTTGTTCGTAGCCATTCAAAGTCTGGAAGTTCTTTGGGCGTGCCCCGGCTGAGTCACATTTCACAAAATCATCTCGCCGGGTCGGGCTGTATTTTTGGGGCAATAAATTGCCTCCAAAAACGGAGCCACTAAAGTGTCTCCGCCCATTCGGGTAACCATCCCTCACGCAAAGCATCAAAGACAGAATTCCATCATCCGAACGTTGCAAAAGATATGTAGAACTGATCCCGCTCATCTGAACAATGTATCTCCTGTATGTGTTATGGATGATTTTATGATTTTTCGCTGTTATGGCAATTTTAGGTGCCGTTAGTTATTTTTTTTCATTTTGGGCTGTGGATGGGGCAACGCAGGGGCATCATTTCTAAGATCAACTCTGAATAAATCTAGCGAATTTTTTTGACTGTCGATATTCATACGATTTTTGTTCAATGTCAAACTCAAAGATCACATCGTCACGTCCTTCTTTTATAACTATTATTTTCAAATGAAGCTTGGGCTCATAAAATTTTCTTTTAATAAAAATTCCAGAGCCTCTTATCGTCTTATAGATAATATCTATTTCTGAAGGACCTAATTCTTTAGTATTAACATCATCTGAAATATAAGCCTTGACAGAAAAAGGTTTTTTAATATCATAAACGTTCACACTGTCAATATAAATGGAAAATTGATTATAAAATAATTCCTGAATAGAGTCCTTATTCCATTCATATTTACCATACGTCATATAATATTTG
This sequence comes from Fibrobacteres bacterium CG2_30_45_31, assembly GCA_001873075.1. Taxonomy (GTDB): domain Bacteria; phylum Fibrobacterota; class Fibrobacteria; order Fibrobacterales; family Fibrobacteraceae; genus UBA1313. The sequence continues at coordinate 3,642 of MNYL01000134.1, forward strand.
GTATTCGGATATTCCTTTACACCAACCACTTTTAGATCCTTCCCAACAAGGAAGCAACAATCTGAACGAATGATAGGACAGCAATTCCACAATAACAAGCAAACACATAAAATTAATTTTTTTTTCATCATTTACACCTATGGATTGGGAAACCATACATCCATCATTTTCCACGGAAGATAATCAAGAAAAAAATGAGAACTCCAATTATTACCATAATTATAGCTAGCTGAACCAGTATCTGATTTACCCGTATCTTTCTTGAAAACGCCTTCTATGGATGGTATCGTAAGCAAAAGATTGAACAAAGAAAGAGGTTTTGACTTAGCCATCCACATTTTATCGTTTATGCTCGGATTATGCTCCTTACTTTGCGATTCTGGATAGAATCCAGTTTCCATTTCATTTGCACTTGCATACTTTTCAAATTCTTCTTTTGTTTTAAAGTCAGGTTGATTCTCATTTCTCGCATCGTGATCATACATAAAATCAAAAGGCCCTACCTGGAAGCCCACAAATTTTTCTTTCGGACCATTATTGACAAGTCGATAATAAAATTCTTCCTGGAACCCATAACTCCACCCGCCATTCTGCGCCACCTGCGCGTACACCCCGCCCACATTCCCACCGGCATACAGTCCTCTTCCTTCCATGCCGAAGAGACCTTGTTCGTAGCCACTCGATATTCGACCGGCACCACCCGCGACAGACACATACGCTTCAGCATAGACAGTGGCCCCCATAAAGCTCCCGCCACGGTCCCAGTAAAGACTGCCGCCCGTTTCCACACCAGCGCACGCGACTTCCTTAGAAGCTCCGTAGCAGACGCCACCACTCGTGCTCAGCGTCGAGCCTGTATAAGAATTCCAGTTGTATCCGCCACCGAGGTTCAGCCACAATCCAGTATTGAGCACGGGGATGCTTGCGTTCGCACCCAGATTCAAGGAGTTCGAACCGTCGCTGTTCCAGGAATACGAGGCATTATAACCTATATCAAAGAATTCGGCAGAGCCACCAACGCCCATATTCCAGCCGTGGTTGCTGTCCCAGCCCACAACAAGCCCAAGACCCAGACTCCACATACCCGTGGGGTCGATGTAGTTCAGCGGATCGCCGCCGTACGTATACGGATTTGCGTATTGTCCTGCTGGGTCGGGGCTCATCCACAGTCCGAAAAATGGGTCGAAGAAACGGGCTCCGAAGTAGTATTTGCCGTGCTCTCCATCGAATTCTTTGCTTTGCCAACGTTCCGCTTCGTCAGAGGAATTGATCACAAAATCAACAGTACTGCCGTAGGGACGGTAACCGAAAACACTCTTCAGTCCGGTTTTGTCTGCATATCCCCGGACACTACCCTGTACATCCTTCACAGGGAAGTAGGCCGCGCCGCCAACGCCGACCCTGTAACCGCCGCCAATGAGGTCAAGGCGAGAAAGGGCATAATCAGTAGAAGGATATCTCCCGCTGTAGCTATATTCACCAACACCGGGGTATGTCACTTCGACATTGTAATAAGGAGCCCCAACGGTGAAATAAGTCCAGATACGATTGCCGCTTTCATCGTAAGCCATCCTAGTATTTCCAATTTCTTCGGACAATTGAATGTCATTATCAACTACATCTTGTGTAACGTTGTTCGTAATCGAAGAATAAAGAGATACCTTTTCAGGCAGGCCTAAGGCGTTAAGTTTATAAACATTATCGGTATTCCTGTCAAGCCACACATTACCCGAAGCATCGTAAGAATAGTAGGCAAAAGCACCGCTATTTGCCACATTCATCGAAACGGGACGGAATGATTCCGTGCCATAGGCATAGGTGATCGTCGTATCGCCCTCTTTTTTGGAAACAATCCTGCCTAATCCATCATACGAATACGCTCCACTGCCGATTCTAGCATTATCGGAAGCATAACCGACCAAGCGGCCCATTTCATCGTAGCTGTAGGACTCTATTGAACTAAATCCATCCCAAAGGTGTTCTGCAGTCGCAAGACGCCCTGCGACAACAGAGGGATATGTAACTTTTTCGGAATACAGTTTTTTGCCCAAGGCATTTTCATAGCCAATACTTGTCGTACGTCCGTAAATATCACTGGTGTAAGACCGGCCATAGACCAGCGAGCCCTTGTCGTAAAGGGAGACCTTTGAGACAGTCCCGCCGTCTGCCCTGTCATACTTAGCCAAAAGGGCTCCACCTTCAGTAATGGTTGAAACACGACCCATTTTGTCATAAGCATACTGGATGGAAGAAAGTGCATTCCAACTGCCGGATTTCCACTCCTTCGTCACGGTCTTATCCAGTTCACCGGATGCTTTATACGTGAAGGAAATTAAAGTTGCAGGCACACCTTCCAGGCCGTAAATCGTCCACTGTTTTGTCTTTTTACCGAGACGATTGTACGAAGACAATTTCATACTAGTCGGCTTCAAACTTTGAGTATCAGAAGCCACTGCGTTTCCGTCATAGGCAATCACAACACCGACATCGTTAGGGAGCACACCTTCCATTTCATCTAAAATACTCTTCAGCATAGATTCATCCGACGTGATGTTTACTGCAACGAGTTCTGCAAGCACTGGCTTGCCATAAATGCTCTTCGTAGAAATGTACAAATGTTCATCGGAAATAGTGTCTTCTGGCTTGTCGAAGGAGTGACCTCCGCGGACTTCGCCCGTTCTTGACACACGGCTATATTCATCGTAAACAATGGCGGAAAAGTAATTTTTCCCAAATCCTTTTTTTTGAGCTAAAGCTCGTTGGCGGGCATCCTGGGTAAAACGGATATTATCTTCCGAATCATAAACAGTTTCAACCATACCCTTGTCTGGAGAAGTCACAGTCTTTACGCGGCCAGACTCATCGTAGGTATATGTTGTCGCCATCCCGAACGTGCCTCCATTGGTAGAAACATCGACCTTTTCCAGTTGGTTGTCAGCATTGTAAGTATTCCTCGAAATGATAACTTTCCCATCGACTCTCGCCCATGAATACTTTATGTTGTGGGCCCCATCCAGAATCTGCTGAGTGAAGGTGCCTTCTGCGGATCGATTGATTACGAGAGAATAATTGTATTCCTTATCTTCTTTAACAATCTTATTTTTAACCCCCCGATAAATTTGAGTTAAGTTATCTTCCGTCAACTCTTCAATTGTACGGAAATTCGGGCTTTCACCATCTTCAAGGGGAATGGTCCACTGTTTTGCCGTTTGAGTCCACTTGGCAAATGAGGCTTCGCCTGCGCCAGCCACTTCCTTTGTTACACCATAATCTTCACCATAGTGATAATCTTCCTTGGCATACGGGAAGCCGAATGCATTTTGACGTTCCAATTCATCAGTGCCGTTGTGGTATAGCGAAGATTTGATGACACACTGTTTACAATACATATCTTCATAATTATACGCTTGTTTCTTAGACAAGTAAGCCATTGGGGCATATTCAATACTTCCAAAGTCATCTAAATAGGTTGCCTTGACTTTATAAAAACCATTACCAAGAGCCGTTTGTGTTTGCACGACTCGTCCTAAACCATCTTTTACCGCATAAGATTCCAACTTACGAGTTTTATCCGAAGGATCGATAAAAACTTCAACTTTTTCATAAGATGGGACAACAACATTTAAATTTCGATTTTCGCACTTTTTGAACATAACCTTTACGGCAACGTCAGTAGAGACCGTCTTCCAATTTATAGAAACCGTACCATCAGAATTTTTTATCAGAGCCGTAGCGGATCCATCATCCTTATAGAAGGCCTCTCCATTGACTAAAATTTCTTCAATTTCTTCGCCGGGGGCAGGAACTATTTTGGCTTCAATAGAGGCATTGTCTATAAATTCGTGCGGCAATCCTCCCGAAAAATTTACCCCATTCATATAACCAAGCCCATCTGTTTCGAATGTCAGCGTATGCGTGAGCGGAGGCAAAAACTGTACCGAACGGGGCTGAAGAACACCAACCGCAATGTTGTTAAATCGAATGGCTCGATTTTCTGCTTTATCCCACGTTTGAAACTTGAAGGCAAGGGCAAGAGTTTGATCGGGTTTCGAAACCTTATCCCATGAAGGCGTGTAAGCCACGGGCCATATAACGACATGGTCTTGATACTTTGAAAATAATTCTGAAGAGTTGTATTCTGAAGAGTTGTAAATAGAATGAAATGGTTTCTTTATTGCATATTGCATTTCCAAATTGTCATCAGCCTTATAAAAGGGGTAATTGGCCTCGTGAGCTTTTGAAATGATATCCCCATTTTTTGTGCCAAAATACCAAAGAAAAACAGGAATCGCGGTACTTGCCGTTTTGCCATCACCATAAGATAAGGAACTTACTCCTAAAGAAATGTAAGCAAAACTGCCCACAATAGGATGTTCGCGGGAGTGGTCATAAGCAATCAAACCGCCCGCTGCATTTTCGGTGCCAAAGAAAACATTCATTCCATTTTCATCTGCAGTAATAGATACTTGCTTATTATCAAATGATTTGGCGATCCAACCCGGACGAAGATTTCCATCTTTGAATAAATATTCACTTTTTGTATTGGTCATACTCTTATAGTCTGACTCTACTAGATAACCTCCATTATACATCGATGGCTTGCATAATTCCTGTCTATAAACATTGCTCAAAGGAGAATTAGGAGCAATCCCGTAAAACATCTTATAAGCATAGAAATCATTAACCCAAAATTGAAATTGGATTTCCCCGTCTGTATAAAAGAACACCTGATATGACAAATCATGATTAAACCCTTCTATTCTAAAAGGCCCGACTTCAACTACGGTATAATCTTCTGTACTCTCTAACCAGCGCACTTCAATACCATTTTTTCCATCGGGGAGCGACAAAGATTTCTGCGCTGGCACAACATAAGGAACGGTGCCCAGCCCTACATCAGGGATTTGATAACCTTGTGGCAATTTTCCAAGAAAGATTCTTCCATCGTGAACAATGGTTAACGTTCTATAACTAGAACCGCCGTAATGGATTTCTTTTCCCAAACTGAGGTCAATGTAAAGGAAGTCCTCGCCTTCAGGTAAAGACCCCGCACTATTTAATGTACTCACAGAAGTTTCCCAACCAGGCAAACCGTAATGAACACCATGATCATTATAACGAGGACTCGAAAGTTGTTCCTTCTCCACAGCATACGCAGAGGCAATAGACAACAAAGAAAAAATAATTGGCAAATACTTAACAATAGCTTGGTACATACGTCTCCTCACTTCAACACGCTAAAAGGTTCAATTCCAAAATTCGCAGACCAGACAAATCCTTCAAAGATCGTATGGTCATATATTTGAACTGTCGCGTTTGGAGCATAAAGTACGGCCCTCATCTGCGTATTATTGCCTATTGTGACATAATTTGAAGACTGTATGTAAACAAACAAATCTCCGATATCACCACCGTGTTCTACAATGCAGAAGTTACCGATATTAAAGGTATTTGCAATCCAAACCCTTGTCCCCTCAGCAAATTTAAGGGTTACATTGGGATCTACCCAAAAAGAATCGAAGTAGTAATCGCCAGCAGCAAACGATATCGTGGACTTTTCTCTTACTGTAAAGGATTTATAGGCGCCAGCAGAAATGGCTACAATTTGTTCGCGTTCAATCATTATATCATCTGCACCCGTTGTAAAGGGATATGTCGGCAAAGAAGGAACATCTAGACTATTGAGTTTAATTAACGAATTATACGAGGCTCCATCCTGAAGATTTAGGTTACCTACTAGAAACAAATTCTGTGTTGAAGCCCTATTCGAAAGCGAAATATCGCCACCGGAGACAATATTGTCGGAAGCAATGGAAGCAACACCAATTTCAACCTTGTTCCCTGCATACAAAGGTCCACTAACAGTAACATCATTTCCAATTTTCAAATTACCCACAGCCATTATTTGAGATTTACCTGAAAGTTCTCGTATAGACGTTGGAACATTATCAGACACGCTGTAAGACGAACTAGAACTGCTCTCTACTGTGCCTCCAAACTCACCCGGGTCATCCGGATCATAATTACCTGAAGAACTGCTCGCGGTGCTTGAACTACTCGCAATAAGGACTTTCTGTTCCAAAGAATCATTCTTAATGATCACTTTCACAGGTACCGTATCATTATCGGGACTAATAAAGATAATCTTGGATAAGGTATCATTAAAAATAGTTACCCACGTATTTTCTGTGAAGCAAGTATCATTATAACAAGTCGTCCATCCAGAGGTGAAGTGCAAATCAATCTTAACACTATCACGAGACAATATACCCGTAGGAGTCGGATTGATAAGAAGAGGGGTTGCATCAAGAATCAATACCCCATATTCATTTAACTTCATTTCCACGGCATCCGTATAAGTAACGGCCCATGCATCCGGATTGGCAATAGGTTTCCGGTACATATTCACCTTGTAAATCAGCATGGATTCATCACTTCCAACGATACGAAGTTCAATTCGATTCATTCCTTCCATCAAAGACAGATTGAATGTCGGCGTCACTCCATTATTAGCCCAAGTTTGTACACAAGAATCATTTACATAAACATCCATGCGAGATACATCTTTTGATGTTTTAGGAACCGCCGTTAACGAGATACTTCCTTTATAACCAACATTTGCATAATAGTTCAGTATATACTGTCTAAAGGAGCAGGCAATATTCAAAGAATCATCATTAAAGTCAAGAGACGATAAACTCAGATCAATAGCGGATTCTGCATTATAATGCATCGCAACAAGCTTATTCTTGCGTTTTTTATATTCCTTAGTCAAACCTTGCTTGAACACAACAAATGGGCTGCCCTGGGAACTTACTCCTAAATCAGTGGACTTATCGGTTTGCACAGGGAACGCGAAAGCAGGATTACCGACAGAAAGCCACCTTGTACCATTATGTTTTATGACAGAAATTTTGTTTCCATTATCCTTATTTCGAAACATAATGTAGGGAACACCATTTCGCACCTCTAAATCAAAGGCATCGTTTGCTGTCATATAAAGTACGCGCTTCTGTTCATCATCAAGAACAGTTTCTTTTTTTGCAAAAGCAATGGATTTATCTTGTAAAGGAGTCCAGCGAAGGAACTTGCTATAAGTGACGCCATTTGCACTCACATTGGATTCAAAAGTTCCCTTGAACACAGTCAATGCAAAATCATGAACTTCTACATCAGAAGTATCATTTTCATCATCCTCTTTATCCGTAGCATAAACCACGGCAAGATAAAGATTCTTGTCATCAGAAGCCAATTGAATAGACTGAGCATTTTCAAGTGCATGGAAAATTGTTCCGTCCCAGGAAACAACGTCCCCCTCGTATTGCGGAGTCCCGGAAATCTGGCTGGGCCCAGCCCAAATGGACCTATTCAAAGAAGTTTCAGAAGCGCTATACAGCCTTTTTACCAGAACGAGTCCCGGAGCCATTTTCCCCGAAAACGAGGTATCACCATCTTCGATATTCTGCAAAGAACCGAAAGTATTAGGATTACCGATATAAGCAACATAAAGAGTACCATCAGGTCCATTGACAACATTTACATCACTATTGTTATAATCGCAAACGGCACCATCTATATACGAAGTTATATTACCATGCTTTACACTTACAATGGTATCTTTTCCAACCACCTTTACCTCAAATGAATCCTGGTCAAAGACTGGCAACGAACCCATATTTTTCCATACACCCATCGATGGATTCCAAACCTTGCCATAAAGCAAAGAATCGTTAACCAACGAGTCTTTGTTAACAACAAGGTCTTTTCTAAAGACAATGACGGGATTACCTTCGCTATTTACAGCAGTGCGCAAATTTTCGGCACGGAACGACTGATCCTTCATATCAAGATAACCAAATACAGATCCTTGATTAGAGTAATATGTTTTGGCATATTCAAGACTTAAGGAATTATCTCCTGTATTCGAAAAATCAGGAATGAAACTTACATACTGCTTGTTATTTTTGGATGCAACATCAAATTCCGTTATATTTTCATCAATAACAGGATAAGAAGAAGCAATCCAACTATTTTGATTAAATGTTGCCTTATAAAGAGGCACTCCGCCTTCTTCGCTCTTATATACAACAGACATGGAATCTGTCGGATCAAGATATTTCGGGCCTTCGCCATCAGCGAAACCAGTGACTTGACCATATTCAACCCAATCATTTGTTCGCTTGTTTATATAGAACGTATAATCCGCATTATCTCCAGAATTTATCGGTTGTACATCGACTAACAAAGTCCACGATGTTGCTTCATCGAAATCAAAAGATAGGGGAGATAGGGCTCCACAACAAGGTGCTTTCCAAGTCAAGGTTTCTTTTGATCCGCTCTTATATAGCGAATACCTCACACCATCACTTTTTTCAGCAATTTTCAATTCTACATTGACATCAAGAGCATCAATAACAAAAGTCTGATTTTTAGAAAGATTTCCATAAGATTTGCCGTTGATTTTCAATTGTTCCAATTTATTAGCGGTACTTTTCACATTGCAACTACCATCAACAAAAGTCTTTCTGGAAACCATATATACAGAGCCATCTTCCGTTTCCGAATATGTCTCAATATCTCGGCCTTGATCATCATATACTACATACGAACCAACGCCTCTGTTATCCACTTTAGTTTGGACTTTATTCCATTCTTTATTCCAGAACAAAGCCGAAGAAGTTGCATTAAAAGGTAAAACTCTAATGTCTTGCAAACGAATTTCAGAAGAAGAATTTGTTTCAAGAGTAAACAACAGAGATGATGCTGATTGTGCATCAAAATCAGTCTCTATTTTCTTCCATTTTCCACCTGTCAAAATTTTTATTGTTTCAGTTTTAGAACCCATTTTTACTACAACATCAATGGAATCCGAATCAAAAGACTGAACCCAAGCCGAAAAATGGTACTTTTTATTCAAAGGACTTGAAATAGAACCAATCAAAGGCATTTTACTGGACAATCTCAAAACCTTTGCAGAGAAACGGCCATATTGAGATCCAGTCTGCCCATTCACTGCATAGCCCGTAACATCGTCCGCGAGCAAACAACCGGACCAGTTATTAACATCACAGGATTCTCCAGAAAGCATCAAGCCCTCGTTTACACCGCAATTGGCAGCGGTTCCGTACAAACGAAATGTGTTATTATCCATGAAAGAGGAAATTTTTACATTCCGACGGCCTTCCTGAGTTTCTACGACATGTCCATCTTGATACTCCGAATTATAAGAAGAGCGCATCCAATTTGCATAAGTCGTCTTACTACCATCAATTGCAATATTCTTTATGCCCGATTCCACTTTTGACTTTGTCATAGTTTCTTTGGGAGCCATTTTCCAACTGGAAACTGAACGATATATACTATCGACTGTCAACCAACCATTCGCATTAGCAGCAATTACCCGGCCATTGGCACAACTATTTATGCAGGAATAACTGCCAGCAATGGATTCAATCCTATTGCTATTCTTGATCTTAGAATCAAAACTATCAATACTGGATTCAAAATCAACAAGATATTTTATGACTTCTTCTGTGGTCTTTGAGCCCATTTTTTTGGTTGTAGAAGACAAAAGCCCATTCTTATCAGAATACGTATAAGCGGTTGTATTCTTTATTCCTCCGTTCAAAGAAGTTTCATTTGCAACACGATCTTGATAGACCCTCTTTGGCCAAGAAGAGTTTCGGTACCGCTCAAATAATGTTTTTTTCTTTGATAGTACAAAATCTTCTGTAGTACCAAGCTGCTCTTCAATGCAGGAAGAACCCAAGCCTACGTTATATTCACCTGTTTTAGAATCATAACCTGAACACAAAGTATTCCTAAGTGTTCCCTTATTTCCCGGTAAAGTCACATACATTACCTTAAATAGAGGCGTATTATTTGCCTCGTCATAAGCGATATTCCCCAATTTATTGTCAAAAGAATAAATGTATTCAACAGTCTTATCAACGACAGGCTCAAATATCGTCTTTTTTTGCACGCGATAGCTACCGTAGGTTCCCTTAAATGTATTTCCGATTTTATAATAAATTGTTGTATTTTCCCCGGAAGAAACGGCAAAAGCATTTCCCCCCAGAGAATAGGCGTTTTTAACATTCGGAACATCAAGTAATTCATTTTGATTCCAAGTATTTCCATCCCAAATCCATGCCTTTTGTATCGCATTTTTTTCTATAAACCAATCGTCACCGGTAATGACTTTTTTTTCTGTCTTTTTGTTGTTCAAAGAGCCTATGTAAATATTTGACCAATTATCATTCTTATTATAGAAGAGATTCAAGTAAACAGATTTGTAAACCTTCCAACCACTACCCCACTTATGCTTCACACGGCCATGAGCAGTCAAATAAAAATCATTGCCGCTAAAGCCAATCCATTTCCATGCCGAAGAAAACCAGGCATACGTAAGCAACTGCTTATGACGAACAGGAGTACTCCATTTCGTTCCGTTCCAATAATATGTTGTCAAATAACGTTTACTATGGTGCCGCACCGCATAGTAATTTTCTCCGTGAGCCTGCAAATCCATAGCTGTATATGAACCGTCGTTGCCAAAAGTATCTTTATATTCACGAAACCAGTCAGAACCAGTCCATACCCATGCGCGAAACCTGGAATCTCCGCCGACATAACTGGTCGGTTCACCCACTTCCACAAAATGGTCATCGGCAAGATAATACATATTATCATTATCAAGGCCTTTATCACTATGAGTTTTTGTTAATTTGCCCTTACTATTAAAGGAAAAAACATAAAATTCAGTGGAATTACTCCAACGATTATTATTTATTTTAAGTAAAATATGATTTTTTTGAGGGCTCACTTGCAAAGCAGAAGGGTCGACCATAACGTCATCAATATCGCCTCCGATTTGCATTGTATCTCCCCATTTAGACCAAACGATTTGAAACTTGACACTGGAACTTGCCCCAAACCCCAAAAAGCCATCATCATTAGCAATATTTGCATAAACAACATAGTCTGGTCCCGAAATAACTGACGAAACATTCTTAGAATCGTCCAACATAGATGAATAACCATCATTCTTAAATTCTTTCGCAAATACATTAGTCCATTCTTTTCCATTCCACTGATAAACAGATGCCTTCGTTTTTGACTTACTTATCTTGTCTTGAAGAAGAAACCAACCCTGATCACCAAAACTAACAGCCCCTACATCTGTTGTCTTTATATCATCTTTTACATTAACCCAGTTTCCTTGTATTCTATTAAAAATCTTAATTTTTGTTTTTCCACTTTTACCAACTAAATAGGCAGTACCGTCTTCCAGATAACCTTTGCCAAAAATGGAATCAACAGGAACCGATTCGCTATGGCCATTTCCCAAAGATTCGTATTTATATTCATACTCAACCCATCCACATTCTTTTCCTTTCACAGCATGTAAGGCTCCCAAAGGATAAGATCTTCCATCTGCAACGGTGGCTGCGCTATCCGTATTTGTATAATAATTGTATTCTTCAAAATCACTTTCTATCCCTTTTTTATTAAAATATTTAACAGCAGAAAGCAATCTTTTTACATATCCTTCTTTTGGATCTCCTTGTACATCTGTGGGTTTCAACATTGAATAACACAAATTAATAGTACCAAAAGTATCTCCATTTTCGTCAAAGGTTTCAATACTGGACAAATACTTCCGGGATACTTTTTCAATAAACATATCCGTAATCACATCATCAATTTGTTCGTCTAATCCCTGGTTATCTAATGTTTCCCCAAAAAATTCATCCATCCCTTTATTTTCATAAGTAAATTTCAACCGTGCATTTTTTGATGACACAACTTCTTTTAAATAAGATTCTTTTGTGTAACCTTTTCCTGAATTCCAAGATCTTTTATTATTAAATACGCCGCCCAAAGTTTCAAATATTTGCTCGTAGTAATACAGCAAATATTTATTTTCAACATCTATTTCCTTACTAACATTCCAAACAGTTGGATAAAATAACGGTTCACCGTCAATAGCCTTACCAACAAGCCCTAAACTTAATGTTTTCTTTTCTTTCAAAGGCCAAAAGAGGTCATATTCTGTTGACTTCTGCACATTCTGAGGATCTGTCAAACTTTTCGTTTCATCAAGATCCCCATAAATATGAGTAATGCCTTTTGTATCCAATAGCTTCCAACCCTTAACAAACGTGATCCGGTCACCACTACCTGTTACATCGGCGGAATCTAATATTTGTTCAATTTTCATGTATGGATTTCCTTCAATCCACCATTTCTTATTGTATTCAAAAATTTTGAACCGAGCATTCGAAGAGGTCACCAAATAAAATTGGTCATCTTTCACATAACTCGTTCCTCTATTATCGCTTATAATCCTTGCACGTCCAAACGACCAGCCAAGACCAACTAAACTACCTGATGTTTGATCGTTACGAGTTTCAACTTCTTTGAAAATGTTTCCAGAATAACTTAAATCAAAATTCACTGAAACATCACCAACAGAAATGCTCGCCAATGACTTACTTAAAGCTACTGTTCCAGAAAGCGGGTTAACACCTCCCTCCGGTGACATATATTTATTGAAAGCACTAGACGATTCATTGCCATCTGCATAAATGTTGAAAGTAAGAAAAAATACAGAACAAAAAAACGTAATTATTTTAGACAAAACAACCCCTTTAGTTAAACTGTTTCCAAAGTTAAAATGATTCTGGGTTCTTCGAACTTTGAGTAGATAAGTGAAATAGCAACCCAATAAAATCCAACGACAAAAAAGAGCAAGGATACAACAACAATTACAAAAGAAACAGCAACAAACGTTCGCAAAATATCATCCCTTAAAAAAATTAAAAACTCCCAGTCTCCGAGCATTATCATTGACTCATTAGAAGATAAACTCTTTCCTACATAAATTCAAGATTAAAATTCATTTTTTGTAAAAATTCACAATCACTCCCCTGTGTACCCAATCCCGCTCCAACCCACAGAAAATCCATTGCCCGGCCCCCTCTTTCCGCTATAATACACAAGGATCTCCCCCCATTTCCCTGGTTCACAATGAAGCTCAGGAAAAGGAAATACAGCACGCAACGAATCTGCTGATAATCCATTGAAAACAAACAAATTATCCGTTCCGCAAGTCCCTGAATTTTCACGTATTAATTTGTCAGCAATGGCACTTTTTACTGACATTTCAAAGAAATCACTATTTTGTTTTTTATAGTTTAATTGCAATACAAAACTGTCAGAAAACATTTGCAAAGCAAAAATGGAAAACAGTCCCATGAGCGAAAGAGTCACGAGTAGTTCTATGAGAGTGAATCCCTTTTTCTGCGAATATTTAATCATGGAATTGACCATAGGTGCAAAACGACAATTTTCTGGAAGCTTTTTCCCCCAGGTGGTCAGCAACCGCATAAAAACAACGTTCTTCGATTTCCGTGATAACATGAAGTTGCACGGTCCAAGGTACCCCCAATGAATCTCTATATTCCAGTAGGGTGTCATGGGCAATGAGCCCATCTCTTGCCCGATATAAAGAGAGCTTGGAAAGTTCCCGCCCGTAATCATCATGGTAAGCTTTCTCACTCATGGGACTGCGATACTGGAATCCCAATAAGGACACACCTACCGTTCCCATAATGGCGAAGCTGATGAGCACTTCCATTAAAGTGGATCCCTTTTTAGCGAATAGCATAGCCAGCGACGCCCCCTATGCGCCACACATCAGGCACTAAAGTTACGAGCGAGGTATCCTGAACAATCTGGGCTTTTTTGAGGTACCCTTGCCAAATGGTACTTTCCTCTTCAAAAGCCAGGTTCCACGCAACAACACTTCCTTGTACCAAGCCTTGAATATCCAAGAATCCGTGAACCAATACAAGCCCATCAATTTTGACCTTTGAACCTAGCGATACTGAAATACCTTTGAGAGAGGCATCCCAATTTTCTCCCTGATACAAAAGAAGCGCTTTTCCGCGAAACCGAGGAATGTCCATTCGACCGATATATTCAACAGCACCTGTTTTATGCCCTTGCACAGCGAGTGTCACATATTCGTGTTGTGTGATTTCCAAATCCGCAGCAAGAGTATCTCTAGCAAGTAACTGCCCTGAGAGTTGAACTCTCTCACTTGCAGAAATAGTGCCCGCAGCAAAGAAACCATTTTTCATGGAGGCGTTTCCACGAATTTGAATGTGCTCAGCAATGAGAGTGCAACTGTCACAAAAAGCTTCTCCCTGTATGAGAATATTTTTACAGACATGTAATCCCTGAATGGTATCTCTTCCATCAAAGGTGCATTTTTTGTCACCCAAATTTTCCAATTGAAGTTCGAGGGCGCGGCCCGAAAATCGAGGGTAGAAAGCAATTGAATCCCAGAGGGGCCATGTGTCGTTAAAGACTTTTCCCACATGTTCTGCGGAACTCGATGCAGGCATTTTGTAATGAGTGCTCTTTTCCACTTTACCATTTCGTAGCGCAACGTCCCCTTCTATCCGCGATGTTCCTGCCAAAGAAACTCCAGCATTAATATCTAACAAGGTGAGCACCGGTAACCCTTTGACCCAATAACCGGCACGGGCATCAAGCTGTTTTTTTATATCGTGTCTGCCGTATTTAGCCATGCCCTCTGCTTTTAGCTGAGAATACACTCCATTTTGCGTTGCAGACAAAGTAAACGTTATAGAAGAGTCTGCATTGGCATGGTCCACACCCTTGCTACGCCAAGGTTCATTATTTTCCTGCATCCTGTACGAGGCATATTCTAAGGCACTCAGGGCAGAAAAATAGGCTTGCGTTTTCGCGTGTCTGCGAGCGACCTCGCGTTTTTCCGAAGCGACCATTTCGTAAAAGGAGCCCGCAAAAATACCGAGTACGAGAATCACGGTAAGAGTCAGGGGAAGCGCTATTCCCCTTTTTTTATCGTGTGAGTACAAACGTCCCACCAACATAGGATAGCGTCACCGCCTGAGCAGTAATCTGAGTGACTGTAACCCCCCACTGCTCCTGACCCACACACATCACCGCCGATTGTCCTTTGTAACGCAAAATGACGACGGGTTTATCCCCAGGCAAAATAGCATCCAAAGTCACCGCAGGCTTAGGGACTTGTGGTTTTGCGGGTTGTTCCTCTGCAACGATTGCTTTAGCACTTGTGTGTGGAGCCGAAGGCCTATAAGATGCAGGTAATCGGAAAGGATCGCGCAATCCTTGCGGAGGGGCCTTTTGAGGCGTTATCCACCGAGATAAATCATCCATAGAGGGTAATGCTACTTGCGTTTCTGTAGATCCGTTTTTACGCCTGTCTGGCATTTTATCTAAAAGACGATAGGCAAAGACACCCCAAAAGAGGATCGCGCATACAATGAAAAAGGCATAGAGGCGGTTCATTATTCTCCTCCTTTTTCATGTCCAAATACAGAAAATTCCATAGAAGTTTGCAAGTTCCCAGCTTCGTCAAGTTCCATGCGAATTAAGGACACCTTAACGCAAAGCGAACCGTTTTCAAGATCTAGTACAAAGAGATGTAAGGCGTAGAACCCCCCTTTCGCTTTGAGGCTCACAGGATATTCGACTCCAAGCCCATCTCTTTCTGCTTCACGGGTGGAAAGATCTAGCAATGTCAAATGATTCTTTTGCGCCGTTTCCAAAACTTTTTTAAGCACTTCGGAAGGAGTAATTTTGGAATCCGTGTAAGTGTCTATCTTCTTGGATAGTTCACGGTAATGGGCCATCAGTGAATCTGAAGGCAAAGAGGGATTGCTGAAATTTTTCAAATTTTGCATTTCAACAACAATTTGGGTAAATTCGTTGCCTAATACAGAAGAAAGCGGAACGATGCCTTTTACAAAAATCAAAAAGACTAATACTAGGGCTACACCAGAAAGAACTCCATAGCGGAAACGTAAGAGAAAATTGCTCATCATTTTTCCTCCGCTACTAAATCAAAACGGACTACAGGTTTTCTCTTCCAGTTTGTTTTTTCTGTTGTTCGCAATCGCACCTGAGTAAAAGCGGGAGATTCTTCCAGTCGAGAAAGAAAAATGGACACATCTTGTGCTTCCGTAGCAAAGCCTTGAATAAAATATCTCCCCCCTTGAATATCCCAACGGGTAAGCCACATTCCTTCGGGTAACGCTTGGACAAGAAGCGACAAGGGAGAAGCATGACGAGTGCGATGACGTAGCAATGACTCCGCCTCAACACGATCTTTTTCCAATTTTTCGGACATAGAAGAAAGTTCGCGCCCAATAGACGCCTTCTTCTCTAAATCAATTCGATCTGAACGCGTATAAAAACCATACCCTGCAACAAAAAGGCCAAGAACGCCCACAAGTGCGAGAGAGAAGGCAAGAAAAGTTCCCGCTATTTTCAGTACCTTACGAAACGCAGCAGATTCATGTAATCGTTTGCTGGGAATAGTGTCTTTACCAGTACCCAATGAAGGGAGTTTCTCCCAACCAAAAAGCCAGGCATCTTCGGCTAAAGATTCCAAAATATCGTGTTTTTGAGCAACGATTGTAACAGATAAGCCTATTTCTTTCTGAAGCGAATCAACACTTGAAGTGTCTCCATTCAATAAACGCACGGGAAACGAGGCTACCGCAGGATAATGTTCTGGACAAAATTGATTAAAAAAGGAAGTAATACGATCTTTCACAATACGATGATAAGCTTGAAAGACCCCTTCTCCATAAATCCAAATATCATAATAAGTATCGGTAGCACGAATAAAAATTTCACCTTCTAAATCGGGCTGAACAGAAAACATCGAAGGGTAAAGAAAAGCGGAGGGAATCACTTGTAAAGGCGCAAATCCTTTACGTTCTAATTCTGCCACTAAAACTTCACAAGAGCGGTCCAAGCAAAGACCAATAAAACCTTCTTCTTCTGCCATTAAAACTTTAAAATCAGTTTTGGCATAACCTGGCAGAAAAACCGCATCGTCACCATCAGCGGGTAACAGAGCGTATTCATTGGTAGAGAGCAACCGTACAGGTAAGGTATCATCCACGACAAGCACGCCATCCATGGACCCTTTATGAAATTCAAGATAGCCCTTGCATTCTTCCAGTGTCCCTTCACAAAAATCCGTGCGATACAAACCTCTCCGGGAATGCACAAATCGAGCAAGTCGAGCGTGCCCCCGATTATACTCTAGACACCACCAAAAGCGGCCTAATAACAATTCTAAAAGTTCCAATTACTTCTCCGTCTTCTTGATTTCTTTCTCCACATCCACGCTTCCCTCGCTACCGTAATAGATGGAGGGCGTTACAAAAATCAACAGCTGACTTCGCGTCGTCACATGTTCCACATTTTTAAATAACCAGCCAAGCACCGGAATAGAGCCAAAGAAAGGAAGTTGACGATGAACATCATTGTGAGTTTCCTTAACCATGCCGCCAAGCACAATCGTTTCTCCGTTGCGAAGCCTTACAGAAGATTTTACATAGCGTTTGTTCAATGTGGGTAATGTTGTAGAACTGAAAGATCCTTCAGGCTCCGAAAAATCGGGCACAATGTCACAGGTAATTTCTCCTTCCCCAGTCACATAAGGAGTCACTGTAATATTGGAATTTGCCTCTACCTTTTCAAAGCGCTCCGTTGTTTTTGCAGTCACAGCATCGCCCTGATTGTAATCCACTTCAGATGTCAGCATAAAATATTGCGTCTGTCCAATCGTAAGTACGGCCGTTTCCCCATTAAGAGTCGCAATTTGTGAGCGCGCCTTTACGTTTAGAATTTTTTCTTGCTCCAAGGCCTGAATTTGAGCCACAAAATTCTTGGGGAGTGAAATCATTTTGCCCACTCCAATTTTATCAAGGACACTTTGAGCTTGCTTACGATTCAATACTTGGTCTATCGCAGGATAAATTTTATTGCCACTTGCAATCTTAGAGGCGTCTCCTAAAAGAAGATCCACACCATAACTGCGCGCTTTTTCCATGTCCATATCAACGACCAAAACTTCTATTAAAATTTGTGGCACGGGTAAATCCATTTTTTCCACATACTGAGAAATCGCATCCAGAACATCATAAGAACCCACAGCCATTAATGCATTTTGAGAGCGTACAACCTGAATTTGAGTTGATTTGGTGAGTGTGGTTGGCAAAAGTTTAATGACATCTTCTGCGCGTAAATGTTTGAGACGAATGAGTAAAGAATTGTCTCCAGTCTGCATCTCATTAGGCCCCACAAAATAAACTCCGTCGCGTTCCCAATAAGTATAAGGGGTACCACGGAAAAGATACTTGAGGGCATCACGTAAACGAACCCCCTCCATGTGTGCAGTGACTTTTCCTTCAAGTTGCCCATAAACGACCGTATTTAATTTCGCCTGCGCGAAAACTTCACCCACAAGTACCGAAAGTGGGGCATCCATAGCTTCAATAGTTACCAATGAATCACGTAACTTGACACGAAAACGACCAGTACTATTTTTTCCATCTTTAGTATCGCCTTTAAAATCCCACGAGGGTTTCTGCAACGAATAAACCCCTTCAGATTCACGAAGTTCCAATCCCTGACTTTCTGCGAGGAGTTGCAAAGCCTTATCCAGCTGAAGTTCCTTGATATATAAGGTCACATCCGCTTTAAGACCTGGATCCACAACCACATTTTTCCCTGTTTTTTCGACAATGGCCCTCACGACTACATCCAAAGGCGATTTTTCAATATCCAAACTTAATTTATCCTTATTCCAACGGATATCAAAGCGAAGCTCCGGCGCCTTAGGCGGTGGCGGCGCTTCGATCACAGGCTTATGTACGGTAATCACACCCTTTTCAACAGTGTATGTGTAACCATTCCGGGAAAGCAATATTCGCAAAGCATCTTTTAATGACTGTTTGCTAAAATTCACAGTCACAGGTCCTTTGACTTCTGGCTCTAAAAATAAATTCAAACCATACTGAACCGCTAAACCTTGCAACAAATCACGGATTTCAGTATCCTTGACGTTTAAATTGGAGATCATCAGTGAATCCGCAATCGGAAGCTCCACTTCATCCTTCACTTTTTGTGGAGACACACCCACAGGAGCCGCTGTTGCCTGAGTAAACAGAGAAATAAAAAATAGAAAGCAGAAAATAATAAGTCTCATTATATCATAGCCTCCGAAGCCACTTCTTCCCGAGTTGTCCAACCGCGTGTCACTTTTTCGGCACCATCTTTAGCCAGTGTTACCATTCCCTCTTCCTCCGCACATTTTCGAATTTCAGCGAGAGATGCCTTTGCATGAATTTTTTCTCGTATTGCCTCCGACATGGGCATCATTTCATAAATACCTAAACGTCCCCTAAAACCGGAACCACCACAATAAGGACAACTGCGTGCCCCCTCTTTACCGCCGCAATGAGAACAAACTCTTCGCACCAATCGTTGCGCCATCACTAAATTCACTGCCGAAGCCACTAAAAAGGGTTCAATACCCATATCAATAAGTCGCGTAATGGCCGAAGGAGCATCATTCGTATGCAAAGTCGAAAAAACTAAGTGGCCCGTCAACGCCGCACGAATCGCTAATTCTGCCGTTTCTGAGTCGCGAATTTCCCCCACCATAATTACATCCGGATCTTGGCGAAGCAGCGTGCGAAGGGCATTTGCAAAAGTTAAATCAATTTTGGTATTCACCGCCGTCTGTACAATGCCATTTACTTTGTATTCAATCGGTTCTTCAATGGTCGAAATATTTATTTCGGTGGATCGAATCATCTGAAGCAACGTATAAAGTGTCGTCGTTTTGCCCGAACCCGTCGGACCCGTAATTAAAAACATTCCATAGGGCTTATGAATTTCTTTTTCCGCCAACGCGACATGTTCCGGCAACATCCCTAAAGCCGCGAGATCATGAACCACTTGACCTTTATCCAGCAAGCGTAAGACAATCTTTTGGCCATAGTCTGTAGGGAGCGCAGACACACGAATATCCACTTCATGGGAGCCATCTCCAAAATGAATGCGCCCATCTTGCGGACGACGCCGTTCGGCAATGTCCATATTTGCCATGACTTTCACACGAGAAAGAACTTCAGGAATCGAGCGCACAGGCAAGCGACGCGCGACCCCAAGTACTCCATCTTTACGAAAACGGACCAAAAAATCTCGTTCCCCAGGCTCAAAATGAATGTCCGAAACCCCCGCATGCATTGCTTCAGAAATAATTTCATCCACCAAACGAACTACGGGCGGCTGATTGCGATAGACGCGAGGCTGTGCATGAGAACTCCCACCAGTCCACTGACAATAAGCATCAATCCATTCTGAAATTCGCGTAGCTTCTGCACCCACCGGACGCACTAAAAGAGCCGTCGCCGCCTGTAAATCAGACACCAAATCAAAATCGGAAGGATCTGACATCGCAATACGAACCGAAAGAGAATCTTCATCTATTGACAATGGTAGAACGAAAAAACGCTGCATCAGTTCCAATGGAAGCAAACGCAAACAAGCCGAAGACGGTGGGGCCTCCAACGTATCCAATCGCGTGTTACTCACTCCGCAACCGCTGGGTCTAACAAGACTCGCAACGAACGCAACTCTAGATCATCATCTGTGGTATCTGGTGCCACATCCAAAGTGTCAAAGACAATGTAGCCCGTTGCTGAAATACTAAATAGATTCTGGCGAGAAGGCAGAGAATCCAAAATGACACGGCCATTGGAATCCGTAGTGGTTTTCACAGACTTTTCACCACCCGATTGCACACTTACCGTCGCCCCCTTAATCGGAGAACTGGTTTCTGAATTCAAAACGGTCACTGTATAAGTAAATACAGTACCGGTATCAGAAGCATCATAGCCTTGCGGGAGTAATGCCAAATTCAATGTACGAAGTATCACATCCAATGTGGTATCTGGGTCTGTAACTACATCTACAGAATCCCCAGGAATATAGCCCTCTGCACTCACAATCACTTGATTTACATAACTTTCAATAGAAGGAAACACGGTGCGGCCATTTTCATTCGTCGTTAAGGTGCGTGCGACCAAATCTTCTCCCGTCAACTCAACAGACGCTCCTTCCAGAGCCTTCCCTGTTTTCCCATCACGCACCAACACCGTGTAACGCACTGGAATGCGATCATTTTCCGACTCCTGAATGCACGCCGCGAGCATCAAAACCGTGGCGAACATCAGAAAAAATTTGCCCTTACTCAACTTATGCATAAATAAGACCTCCCTAACAAAATCAAAGATATTAAAAAGCAAGTAAATTATGTTGCCAATAAATCAAGAAAAAGACATAAGCACCCCACGAGAATCACAATTCAAGAATGCCAACCTTGACGGATGCAATAAAACGAATGAAGATCATTCTTCCTTGATGTTATTTTTCCACAGAACCGTAATAAAAATACCTGGTTTCTCTATTTTTTAGCGTTATCATGTGTTTGTCTAAATTTTATCAAGCCCATTTTTTATGGGTGAAAGTATACTTAGAGTATGACAGCCGACAAGCCAGAACTAATGCCAATATCACGAGCGGAGTTTAATTCTCTTGCACTATTTCAAAAGGTTTCTTTCGAAAGTTTGGCGGGGTACTTACTGAACTGTGCTATCATCAATGCCTCTCCCCACGATGTTTTGATTAGTCCACAAGCGGAAAAACGCCGGATGCTGATCTTGATTGAGGGTCTTTTAGAAGTGCGCATGAATGGGCCTGAAGGCTTTTACTTGGATGATGTATCTCCAGGAGCCTGCGTTGGTGAAATGTCCGTTTTTGATAATGCGGATCCAAGCGCATGGGTGATCGCCAAAAAGTCCAGTCGACTCTTAGAGATTGAGCCTTCTATTGCTCTTGCGATGCTAAATGCGTCCCACGATCTTTGTCTGAACCTATTGCACATTTTGAGCCAACGGGTACGTTATAGCAATAAAATTGTGTATGCGGATCAGCACCACATTCGTTGCATTGAAGAGAATGCCATGGTGGATTCTTTGACAGGGCTTCACAATCGCCGCTGGTTAGAAGAGATGTACACACGAGAAATGCAACGTAGTAATTCGGGTAATTTTTTACTCGCTGCATTTATGATCGATATCGATCACTTTAAATACATTAACGATACTTATGGACATTTGGCCGGCGATCAGGTTTTAATCAGCGTGGCCCGTGCGCTGGTGCAGTGTTTACGTCCCTCTGACATGCCTGTGCGTTTTGGAGGCGAAGAGTTTTCTGTTTTTCTCCCTGGAACAACCCCTGAGAATGCAGCGAAAGTAGCAGAGCGTATTCGCACCGCCATAGAAAAAAATTCCATTTCTTTACAAGATGGTTCTATTATTTCGGTAACCGTGAGCGTGGGTTATGCGGAACGTACGGATGGAGATACCGTGAAATCCCTGTTGGAAAAGGCAGACCAAGCGCTTTACAATGCAAAGAATACGGGACGTAACCGCACTTGTTTTTGCATGGAAAATTTTCGCACTTAATACAACATTTCATTTGCAGAGTTTGTCTTTAACAAAAGCCGCAAACGCGCCCAGACTCGGGTCGCGGGCCCCCATGAGAAGAATGGTGTCCCCAGGTTCCGCAATCGTAGTCATTTCTGTGGCACAATCATTGCGATTCTGAATGTAATGCGCTTCACTCCCCAGGGCTAAAATATCGTCGGCAAGATCGCCCGAAGAAATATCCCGCGTGACTGTACCGCCCGCATAATAAATTTCGCTAAAGTAGATGCAATCATTTACGCGATCGGTAGATGCGGAGCGAAGTACCTTATGAATTTCCACCACAAGATCATTTCTCAAAAAGCGCGTAGGGCCATAGCCATGGGGTTGAAACCAAGCGATGACTCGCCCGGTAGTGAATGCTTGTACACTTAAAATACTCGCCGCAATTTTTGCCGGGTTGTGGGCAAAATCATCCACCAAAGTAATCCCATTGAAGGTACCAAGAATCTGGTGCCTCCGATGAATGCCTGCAAAAGAACGGAGGGCCTCAGCACAGGTGCGGAGTGAGACACCCGCGCGGAGTGCAGCGGCCACTGCGGCAAGGGCATTTTCCATGTTGTGACGCCCCGGGAAAGGAAGTTCAAACTTCACCAAATCCGCCTTATGACGCACACGAAAAACAATGCCAGTCCCTTTAGGTGCAAAGTCAAGCCCTTGAACCCCATTGTAACTTTCAAAACCAAAATCAAATTCACGACCTGCACTGTATTGCTTTGCCAAAGGGTGCGCATCGTTCACAATGAGCGTTTTA
>MNYL01000015.1 GCA_001873075.1 Fibrobacteres bacterium CG2_30_45_31
AGGGACCCTTATCCAACGTGAGTGTATTGTTGGCAACAAAATGGAGATGCCCTTGATATTCATTCA
Organism: Fibrobacteres bacterium CG2_30_45_31; assembly: GCA_001873075.1. Classification (GTDB taxonomy): domain Bacteria; phylum Fibrobacterota; class Fibrobacteria; order Fibrobacterales; family Fibrobacteraceae; genus UBA1313. The sequence goes on from MNYL01000015.1 coordinate 67, forward strand.
TCGGTCAAGTTCTCCCGCAATAATATTGAGACTCGAAAGGGTAGCCATGGAATCCGCAAGCAACACCCCTTCTACTAATTCATGAAACACGGCAAACTGGGTCAAACAAGGGGGACGCACCTTCACGCGCCATGGTTTACCGGAACCATCGGACACGAGCGTAAAACCCAGTTCCCCGTTGGCCACTTCAGAACCCGAATAATATTCACCCGCAGGAACATGAATCCCTTCATACACGGTCTTAAAACGGCCGATCAAAGATTCCATATCCTGATAAGTATGCGCATGATCCGGCACTCGAATGCGCGGGTCATCTACGTTGATAGGCCCCGGTTGGAGGCGTTTCAACGCCTGCTTGATAATCTTGCAGGACTCCTCCGCTTCCGCGAGGCGCACCATCAGGCGGTCAAAGACATCGCCCTCGCTACCCACGGTCACATCCCAATCATAGGTTTCGTAATCAAAATAAGGTTCATCTTTGCGCAAATCGCTCGCCACCCCCGTAGCCCGGAGGCAAGGACCCGTCCAACCCCATTGTATGGCGCGTTCCGCGGATATTTTTCCCACACCTGTCGTACGGTCGAGGAATATGCGATTGCGATCAAAGCACGCATGAACATCATGAAGATTTTTATCTACTTGGCGACAAACGGCGAGAACGTCTTCTTCAAAGCCCGTATAAGTATCACGGTACAAACCACCGATACGACCATAAGAATTGGTCAACCGCGCGCCCGTCAATTTTTCCCAAATCACCATGATCATTTCGCGGCTATCAAAAAGATAAAAGAAGCCTGTCGTGGAACCCAAGTCCTGAGCGGCCGCAGCGACGCAGATAAAATGATCCGCAATACGAGAAAGTTCATTGATGATCACGCGAAGCACTTTGGCACGTTCCGGAAGATCAATGCCTAACATCTGTTCCACGGCACGGCAGTAGGCGAAGTTGTTCATAAGCGCAGAGCAGTAATTCAAGCGATCCGTGTACGGAATCACCTGCTGCCAAGTGCCTTGCTCCGCCATCTTTTCAAAACCGCGGTGCAAGTAGCCAATTTCACCCACGCTGGCAACGATGTTTTCGCCATCCAAGGCGGTCATGTAACGCAAGCATCCGTGAGTCGCCCCATGCGAAGGGCCGACGTTCAAAGGCATCAAGCTTTGTTGTTCACCATTAGGAGCAAGGACTATCATTGTTTAATACTCCCAGTAAGATATTCTTCTGCATCGGGGACCACTTCCTTGGAACGGGAAATAATCTTGTACCCTTTGGCTTCCAAGCGAGCTTCCAGTTCGGGAAGTAAAAAATCATTGGTGGAAAGCCATTGGCGTTTATGAGCGGGATAATCCTTGCGAAGAGGATGCCCTTGAAATTCGGCGTGATTCAACAGACGGCGGAGATCCGGATGGTTCTCAAAAACAATACCATACTGATCCCACACTTCGCGTTCCTGCCAATTTGCAATGGGGAACAAATCGGAAATGGTCGGCACTTTGCAGTCCGTTTCCGACACACGCACCTTGATGCGAATGCGACGGCTCGGGTTATAAACGCTCTTGAGAGCATATTCCACAGCGAAACGCGGACCGGTGTAATCTTTAAAGCCTAAATAATCCACGCCGACGACATCGAGCAACATATTCACTCGATACTCATGACCATCGCGCAAAAAGAGAACCACATTGCGCAACTGAGCACCATCGACAACCACGGTAAATCCCCATTGGTCATCCTCATCGCGAACCGCTCCGAACCTCGATTCGAGGATGGGGAGAACCTTCTCCGCAAATTCCTGACGTGCTTCCGCAGTCGCCACAACAGGAGTCTCTACCCGATTTTCACAATGACTCATAATCAGGGCTCCTTCCAGAATGTTGCTTTTTTAATCATATCCCTTTTGAGACCCTCTGCCTTCCCTTTCAATTCATCCACTTTTGCATGGGAACAGGAGATCAGTTCTTCCTTGCATTCCGCCGTTTTCAATTGAATCGCTTCCAATTGATCCCTGACGCGTTCCGCGCGTTCTTTCATATAAGATTCATCTGCAATCTTATTCTGCAAGTCAAACATGGCATCAAAGAAAGATTCCGGACGGGGAGGGCAACCGCCGATATACACATCCACGGGAATGATATGATCGATGCCAGGCACCGTGCAATAACAATCGTAAAAGCCACCAGAACAGGCACAGGCACCCATGGAGATGACCCACTTGGGTTCTGCCATCTGCTCATAAATTCTTTTCAGAATCGGAGCCTGCTTATAGGTGATCGTCCCTGAAACCACAAGGACATCGGACTGACGTGGCGTAAAACGCACGTATTCCGAACCCATGCGGGAAAGGTCATAACGAGATGATTCCGTGCTCATGAATTCAATGGCACAACACGCCGTTCCATAAGGAAACGGCCACAGAGAGTTCTTTCTTCCCCAATTGACCACAAAGTCAACAGTGGAAGTAAAAATGCCGGCTTCTTTCGCCTGGGTATCCATAGGATTTACCTCTTAAAATTCATCGCAAAAAGTAGCAAAGTATTCCCTATTTTAAGAGAGAAAACGAAAAACAAAAGAGGCTTTGAGTAAAAAAAACGGCGCGAAGTCATCGGCACGACAAGAAGAGAAGAAAATATTTCCTTTATGTAATATTCACCCCTGAAATCATACATTATGGTCTTTTTTTGGAGACGTTATAAATCCGTTTTATAACAACTTCTCTCCGGATTTTATTGAAAACTCACGGAGAGAAAAATCAACGGAGAGTATTTCTTTCCTGAACAGGGATCACAGCACTATAGTAGAGATCCTTTCAGGAGGCGATTCCTACTCAGCGGGTAGAATGATCTCAATATGATCCGTGCTCACATTAAGAAAGTGAGTGCGGAAGAGATCTTTTCCATCGCGGTCCGTTACCTTGACTTGAGTCACGGCAATAAACTCTTTGTTCTCGCGGATATAATCGGTCAAACGCTCATCGCGCATGGTATCGATCTCACCCGTGATAATAAATGTATTCGTCCATATTTTCACTAACATGGCTTAAATATAAGGATTTTTTAAGTCCTGTCACGACAAAAAAGCATATTTTGTGGGAAAGTAAACGTGTTTTCTTTTGTTTTTCTGTAAATAAGGATTTTTATGCCACGTAAAACGCCAGAGCCTCTTTTAGCGCACCAGAATATTGTCTTTCTGGAAAGCGATGCCGGACGCCAAGTCCGTATTCTCTCCGAATTTCTCGCTCCCGATACGACTCTCGCCAAAGAAGATATTCGCAACACCATCGTTTTCTTCGGTTCCGCACGCACTCTCTCCACCTCAGAAATCAAAAAAAGACGCAAAAAAGCACAAGATCCCAAAGAGATTGAAAAGTTAGATCGTCTTTCCAAAGTCGCCAAATATTACGATGCCTGCCATGAACTATCAAAACGCCTCGGCAAATGGGCCAATGCGCGTCGCGAAGGATATGCTATCTGCACGGGTGGTGGCCCAGGCATTATGGAAGCAGGGAATCGCGGGGCCTCCGATGTAGGCACACCCTCTATCGGGTTCAACATTAAACTGCCATTCGAGCAACACGCAAACCCCTACATCACGCCCGAGCTGAACATGCAATTCCGCTATTTCTTCATTCGCAAATTCTGGTTCCTATTCAGGGCTCAGGCTCTGATTGTCTTCCCTGGTGGTTTTGGAACTCTGGATGAAATGTTTGAGGCGTTAACCTTGATTCAAACGCATAAACTCTATCAGGTGATGCCCGTAGTTCTTTTTGGAACTGAATACTGGCAAAAACTTATTAATTGGGACTTTTTGGCAGAAACAGGGATGATTGATAAAAATGATATGAAAATCTTGCATTTTAGCGATTCTGTCGAAGATGCTTATAAATATATTACCTCGGAACTGGAGCGAGTCAAAAAGAAAACACCCTCTACAGGGGGATTTCATGCGTTCAGTAGTTTGAAGTAAAAACAACCGGACTTGTCGCGAAGCCTAGGCTTAATTACATTTGGCCCGTGATTCAAAATAAAATAGCAGAACTTCTTGATCGGTTTTCACGCCAGCTCGCCTTGCGTGAACATTATACCATTAATGAATATCAATGGTGGTTTGATCATAATCCAGTTTACCTCCACAGTGGTGCTGTTGAACAAATTGATCTTTTAGAACGTCTCAATATGGATGGCACCAATGATGTTTTCAGAGCAAAGCATTGGATTGCAAGAGGCGGTGATGCTTCCCATTATGCAGAACGCGAAATCGTTGTAAAAATTTGCAAGTATTGGGTTCCTCCTGGAAAGAATCGTCTGCATCGTTTGAATATGATCACGAGTTCATTCCAAGATGAAATTCGCATTAACAACTTGATTCGAGCGACCAATATTGAAGGTGTGGTGCAAAGCTTCGGCGGAGGACTCGCCGGACGTTTGCCTTACCTTAAGATGGAGTTTATTAAGGGTTGTTCTCTCGACAAGACGTTTAAACAGTCTATTGATGACGATGAAATGATTGTGCGAATTGCCCGCATTGCGTACCTTGCAAATACCATCAGTCAACTCCACTATTATCAGGTGGTTCACAAGGATCTAAAGCCTAAGAACTTGATGTTCTGCCAAGATCCAGAACACCTTAACAATCATAAAATTTTGATTTGTGATTTTGGATATGCTCAAGCCAAGCTTCGAGAAAGCGTCACCGAATACGGTGGACAACTCACGCCTTGCTACAGTGCTCCCGAACAAGCGGTCATGGGAGAAAATCTCTCGAGTTCCGTAGATTACTTTAGCTTTGGTGTGATTATGCATGAATATCTCACAGGCAAGAATCCTTTCCCGGATGCCATGAAGATTTTCATCGAAGATGACTATCACATCACAGAACGCTACTTGGAACACATCCGCACTGGCCGTGAAAATATTTTTGATAATCCGAGATTTCCAGAAATTCGTGAGTGGATTAATCAGCTTACCACATTTGATAGTTTCGAACGAATGCAGAAGAGCGAAAATTTGTTTAACATCGCTCACAAACTTCGCGAACACGTCAATGCCTTGGGTTACCGTGATGTGAATACTGATTTTCTCTGGAATCAACTCCGAGAATACAAAGGCGAACATCAAGGTTAATTCCTAATTAGAATATCCTTTTTAAGCAACTTATCGAATGAATAAGTATTCATCGAAAGTATATTCAGAGTATGCTTAATTTCATTGCAACCCAAATCAAAAACGCGCGACATTATCCATACACATGGTATGTGTTATTCGCTTTTGCCCTATTTGTTTTTAATTGTTTTATCTGGTGGCAACCTTCTATTCTCCAATCGTTCCGTGAAAACCGAGCTGAAAATCGTTTTGCAGATTTTTGGGAAAAAGAAGGCGCGCAAAAATTCCAATCGGTAGGAATCACGCCGTCAGAACAAATTTACCAAGAAGAACTCGTGGATTATCTCAAAAAATATCACGAAAAAAATCCTCCACTCGTGCCAGAACAACGCATTGCACAAATGAAAACGGAATTTCGTGAATGGTGGGAAACCGGAGGCAAAGCAGATTATATACTCAAACAAGGCTTAGCTCCTAGCGAAGAACTCTATCAACAAGAGCTTAGCAAATGGATCAAGGGATACACAGACAAACTACTCGAGTATAATCTGTTTTTGATCCCCAACGAAGGAAACATTCAAGCGCTCCTCACTTACTGGCTTCTGTTCCCCGGATTTTTTTCCCTGTTGATTTTCATCGGTGGATTCCTTTTTACCATGTACTTTCTGGAGAAACGCTGGGGAGCCCTACCCGCTTTCGGCATTTTTCTTGGAAGTGTAATCCTCGGCGGAGTTATTTTTTCTGTGACGTTGCCTTTTTCCTATTTCGATCGCTATGCCGATATGCCCTTCATGGGAGGGAGTCTTTCTTTAGCACTCCTCTTAGGAGCAGCCTCCATGGAGCGCGTCCGTTTTACCGTCCCCAAACCGATCATTGTGACTTGTGGCATTTTTCTCTTTTTAGACATGTTAGTGAATTGGACCGTGAATCCGAATCTGTTCGGGTTTGTGACTTTACTTACCCCCGTATTTTTTGGTAGCGGCATAATTTTAGGACGCAAAATGCCTCCTCGGAAAAAGAGCCAAAAAGAACTCGCTCAAGATAAATTAAATGCGGTTTTACAAAAAAAGAGTGGAGATCCCATTGCAGAGCGCAAAGCGAGAGCCCGGGCCGAAATTGATGCCGGTTTGTCCGCCGCAAATCAAGCCGAATACATAATCGCCTCTCGATTGCTCATCAGTGGTTTTAGTGCTCTATTACAAGAGTTCCCTTTGGATGTAGAATATCTAAAGTCAACGGCGTCAAAAATGGTGAACCCTAATTTGTTCTTAGAAATATCGAGTGTTCAATGGCTGGAATGGGGTTGCACAGCGACAGAAAAGAATGTGCCAGAAGCAGCCATTAACCTTTTAGAAAAGGCATTAACGATCGAAAAAGAGGAATCTTTGGTGCGCAAAAGTTTGTACCGTATTGGAGAATTACGGATACGGTACCATTTGAAACCACAGGAAGGAATTAAACGCTTGGAAAAAGTGATCGAATTAGGAGATCACGATATCTTGGCCGCTCAAGCAAAAAAATTATTGGAGCAACAGACACACCAATAACTTTATTGCATACGAATCTCGTGATCGGGAGTGAAAGGAAGATCTTCTGCCCTTGGCGTTGCGACAAGCACTTGGCATTTCTTTTCACGGATCACGTCAGCAACGGCCCCTCGACGCACAAGATCCAATTCTGCAAAAACATCATCTAACAAAAGCACTGGCGAAATAAGGTGCGTATTGGCAACATCTACAGAAGCAAAGCGCATGGCAATCGCTGCGGAGCGACATTGCCCTTGAGAGCCCACCGAAC
>MNYL01000230.1 GCA_001873075.1 Fibrobacteres bacterium CG2_30_45_31
AATAGCTTCCGCGGCCGTTTTTAATTTATCAGCAAGATAATGAGCGTTCACATGCAAATTCAAACCGGGAAGTGTGCGCGCCAAACGAGCTTGATGCTCAAGAATCGAGGCATCCACCACAGGAACCAACGGTTTTGGCATCTGCAAAGTCAAAGGTCGAAGCCTTGATCCAAGGCCTGCCGCAAGAATTAAAATGGACGATTCTCTACTAGGCATCGTTCCCTGCATCATTTAGAGTGCGATTTCGATAAATTGTTTGCGGAACGTTCCGCTCCCCAACAAAATATCGATGGGAAGTTTGTGAAATTCATATTCATAGGGGGGCTCTTTCCAAGCAAAGTCATTCGGATAACGATAGAAAAGGTACTTGAGAATCTGAACCGCCATTTCAAAAGAATCAAAAACTTCGCGATCCAGTACATGAATTTGAGCACCACCACAAATTTGCCCCGCTCCCTTATGGAAGGTCGGCTGAAAATAATTTTCTCTGAAATACACGCCGGGGAGATTCAATCGATTCATGTAAGTGCAAAGCTCTGGAGCATTGATAAATGGAGCACCAAAGATTTCAAACGGTCGCGTGGTTCCCCGACCTTCACTCACATTCGTTGCTTCAAAAAGGCACATCCCTGGGTACACAATCGCGGTATCCAAAGTCGGCATGTTGGGGGAAGGCATAATCCACGGAAGTCCGGTTTGATCAAACCACATATCCTTTTTGTAACCTTCCATTTCCATCACATAGAGATCACACTTGGGAAAACATTCCATTTTAAAAAGACGAGCCAATTCACCGATCGTCTTACCGTGGCGGACGGGAATCGAATGAAGCCCCACAAAACTTGAATATTCAAGGTCCAAGACAGGGCCTTCCACCTTATGGCACCCAATCGGATTGGGTCGGTCATGAACCACCACCGGAATTCCCTTCTTTTCGCACGCACGCATACACAGGTAAAGCGTCCAAATGAACGTATAATACCGAGCGCCCACATCTTGTAAATCCACAAACAAGGCCTCGATATTCTGAAGCATGTCGGGCGAGGGCTCACGGTGATCCCCATAAAGGCTATAGACAGGAATTCCCAATTCTTTATCGATATAACCGTCCCACTCAATCATATTGTCTTGAGTGTGTCCTTTAATACCGTGTTGCGGGCCATATAAGGCCGCCAACTCAAACAAAGTGCCATTGAAGGACATCAATGTTTCCAAAGTGTAGTGGTAATTAGCATCCACAGAAGCGGGATGCAGAACGGCCCCTAAACGGCAACCACGAAGAACCTCTGGGAAGGCGTCTTGAAAATGAGAAATTGCTAGTTTTACCATCATTTTTTTCTATCTTTTTGAACCAAATCTAACTACAATTGTAGGACGTTGTTCTATGGCTTATCTAAACAAAGTGATGTTGATCGGAAATATTGGCAAAGATCCTGAAATACGGGTGACCCCTACTGGCAAAAAGAAGGTGTCCTTTTCTCTCGCCACGTCTCGCCGTTTTCGCGATGCGAGTGGTGAACCTCGTGAAATGACCGATTGGCATAACATCGTTGGCTGGGGTAAAATTGCAGATATCGTTGAAACGCTCAACGTTCGCAAAGGGATGAGTCTTTTTGTAGAAGGCACACTCACCTATCGTAGCTGGGATGATCAGGCCACCGGGCAAAAACGTTATGCAACAGACATCAACATGGATACGTTCCAATTGTTGACGCCTCGTAGCCAAGGACAGGGAGGATCTTCCTATCCTGCGAGCACCTCTGGCAATCAAAGTTCCTCTTATAGCCGGCCTTCCTTCGATAATAACGCTGCAGGTGGTTATGACAATCCTCCTGCCGCAGAAGCAGAAGATGATCTTCCGTTCTAAGTCGCCGTATGCAAAGTTTTGATTTAGTAAATCTCGCGATTCTCTGGTGCATCGGACTTTTAGCGTTGGTGCAAACAGTGAATGCTCGCGGAGCAATTCGTCTTTCTTTAAGCGGTATTGCGACTACGGTAATTTTTATTGCTGCGGTATTCTTCACCTATCTGAAAGTGAATGATTATCAAGCCCTCATGACACCGGAAAGTCAAGGAACCGCTGCTATTCAACAAAGTGCATCCTCGACCACGATTGCGCAATCGACGGTAACGAAGGGAATAAATTCTTTAGAGGTCTACACTCCTCTCGCCGAAAAAATTCTTGCAGATGCCTTAGATAATATCGAAGCAATTCAAGCCTTTGAAGCGATTCCTTTTGAAGCCTCTGAATCTGATCGTGAAGATGCAGAGCGCAAAGCTTTGAGTTTACGGAATCAAACTGCAAAAGTGAATCAACAAGCGATGGGGCTCTTCCACCCTCGCAGCGTAAGCGAGTTGCACGCACAACTGGTTCACGCCACAGAAAATCTCCGCCTTGCGGGGTATTCTCTCCACGCGTACACCACTATGGAAGATGAAAGCCAGAAAGATTCACAACGCGAACAGTACCTTAAGCAGGCAATGATCGCAAAGAAAACCTTGGAAAACTTCCAAGAAGGTCTCAAAGCTCTCAATCCGTGATTAATTCTAGGGAACCTCTAAAAATTGCTTCGCGAAAGAAAATTCAACAAGAACCAAGCAATAGCAGGAGTGAAAAGTGACCAATACTAGTGGTATTAGCCACTTTGAACGACGAACTATTGCGATGTGTTATTGTTAAATTTGCCGCGAATGGATTTTTAGAGATTCCCTCTACTCACAACAACCAAAAGGTTAAACCTATGAGTCGTAATGTAGCCATCGTCGGTGCTACCGGCGCAGTCGGACAAGAACTCCTCTCGATTCTTGCTCAACGTAAATTCCCAATGGATTCACTGAAGCTCCTCGCTTCCAAAAACAGTGCTGGGAAAAAACAAACGTTTAATGGCAAAGAATTAACTATCGAAGAATTGACTCACGACTCTTTTAAGGGTATTGATATTGTCTTGTCTTCTGCGGGTGGATCTATTTCCAAGGAATTTGTTCCTTCCGCAGTAAAAGCGGGGGCCATTGTCATTGACAACACCAGTTATTTTCGTATGGATCCGAACGTTCCTCTGGTAGTCCCGGAAGTGAACCCGGAAGACATCAAGAAAAATAAGGGTATCATTGCAAACCCGAACTGCACGACAATCATCATGTCTCTTCCTCTGTTCCCGTTGTACAAGGCTTTTGGCCTTCAACGTGTCACAGTGGCCACCTACCAGGCAGCTTCTGGAGCAGGGGCCCGCGCCATGGACGAGCTCGCCCGTGAAAGTGTCGCGGTCGTCGAAGGCAACGAATTCAACCGTACCGTGTTCCCCTACCAGTATGCATTCAACCTTTTCCCACACAACGCTCCATTCAACGATGGGACCGAAGCAAAGGCCAAGGTGAAGGCTCCTAAGGGCTACTGCGAAGAAGAATGGAAAATGGTGGTGGAGACCCGGAAAATTTTCCACGATGACGCCATTCGTGTCGCACCGACATGCGTTCGGGTTCCTGTGCTCCGTGCCCATTCCGAAGCAATCAATGTCCAGTTCAAGAAAAAGACTTCCGTAGAAGAAATCTACGCGGTTCTTTCCAAGGCTCCGAACGTTGTCATTTTGGAAGACCCCGCCAATAATCGCTGGCCAATGCCCATTGATGTGAGCGGAAAAGATCCAGTGTTCGTCGGTCGTATCCGCGAAGATCTTTCCCAAGAAAACACCTTCGATATATGGGTGGTGGGCGATCAAATTCGTAAGGGTGCAGCCCTCAACGCAATACAAATCGCAGAGCTTCTTTAAGCCAACTCGAGTTATTAAATTCAAAAGTCCTGTGAGTGATCACGGGACTTTTCTTTTATCGAGATATTCATAACGCTTTATTGTACAACGTGTTAAACAGAATTTGAGAAAAAATAAAGGCTAGCATACAAATCAAAATCTATATTTTGGGGTACTATGAATTTGACTAAAAATATTCCTGACATGTCGAAAGTAACACATCCCAATTGGATCGAAATTAATTTGGATGCTCTTCACGACAATATTCAATTTATCCGCAGCATGATTCCCCCTAAGACCAAAATTCTTTTGCCCGTAAAAGCGGATTCCTATGGTCACGGCTCTCTCGCCTGCGCCTTTGCTGCAGAAGCATCGAACGTTGATTTCTTGGGCGTTGCCCACATGACAGAAGCGATTTTGCTCCGCCAATATGGAGTGCAAATTCCAATTCTTGTTTTGGGTCCCTGCATTCCCGCCGATTTTCCGTACCTTGTTGAATTTAACCTGACCGCCACCATTTCAGATATTCACACGGCTAAAAATTTTGACGAATATCTCCACACCATGGGAGCGAAAGCAAAAGCGCATCTGAAAATTGATACAGGAATGCACCGCTACGGAGTTCGGGCTGATGACTTTGATACCATTCGAGCGATTCTTTCCCTTAAAAATTTGGAAATCGAAGGAATGTACACGCATCTTGCGACCGCCGATATGGCGGGCAACCCAAACACAGAAAAACAAATCGATCGATTCACCCGATTGGTGAACGTTCTTTCCGTCGATGGACTCAAACCCGCAATATGTCATTGTTCAAGTTCCGCAGGCACCCTTCTGCACCCGGAAAGTCATTTCGATATGGTTCGCCCAGGACTCGCTTTATACGGCTATAATCCCATGGGGACCTACCCTGCTCCTTGGCCAATCAAACCTCTCATGAAGATTAAAGCAACCATTCGCACCATTCACGAAGTTCCCGCTGGCGAAGGCGTTTCTTACGGTCAATACTGGGTGGCACAGCAACCGACGAAAGTGGCGGCAGTCGCCATTGGTTATGGAGATGGATATCTCCGTGGAGAATACAATAAAGGATTCGTACTCATTCGCAACCAACTCTGCCCCATTCTTGGGCGAGTTTGTATGGATGCAACGATGGTCGATGTGAGTCTCATTCCCGATGTGCAAATTGGAGAAACGGTAGAAGTTGTCAACGGAGAAGCAGATCCGCGCATTTCCATGGAAGCCCTTGCCGAAGAGCATCATACGATCCCCTACGAAATCACCAGTCGCGTTGCTCGCCGCCTTTATCGCAAATACTATTGGAAAAATCGTTTACTTCGGTGGGATGATCTCAAAACGGAATTTAAAATTCCAGAATTCAAAGAATTCCCCTACCGCGATTAATTTATGGGTACCTCTAAAAATTCATTTTCTATGAAATCGACTGCGGTACTTCGCCATAGTTCGTCATTCAAAGTGGCGAATACAACCAGTATTCACCACTTTTCATTCCTGCTCTAGCTCGACCTCGTTCGATTTCATTCTCGCAAACCAATTTTTAGAGGTCCCCTTATATGAATCCTATTTTCAAAAAAACAGACAAATTAACACTTCTCGTCACCACGTTTGGTGGTTCTGGAATGAGTCCCAAAGCCCCGGGAACCGCTGGAAGTCTTGTAGCGGCAGTTCTTGCCTACCCGATTGCCATGGTGAGTTTCCGAGGTTGCTTTGCTTTACTCGCATTACTTGTCTTTTTTATAGGCATTCCATTCGTTGCCAAAGTGCTTAAAGACACGGGTTCCGATGATCCTGGTTGGGTTGTCATTGACGAAGTGAGTGGCCAATGGTTTGCATTTGCATTCATTGCGCCAGCCTCTCTCATCACCTATCCATGGCTTATTCTATTAGGTTTTGGCTTGTTTCGTTTCTTTGATATTCTTAAGCCTCTCGGAATTCATCAACTTGAAAAACTCCCAGGAGCTTGGGGTGTCATGGCTGATGATCTTCTCGGTGGAGCCTATGTAGCTTTGATTTTGCTAGGGATTTGTAAGCTTTTTAATTTATAATGTCAAAATTAAACGACCCCATTCGAGCAGAACAGGGCTTCGCGACAAAAGGGAATCGATCTAAAATTTGATCGGATATCCTAAAAAGAATCGAACGTCTGGATAGACTTGTATCGTAGGTGCGGGGAGCTTGAAATAGTTGAGGAATCGCACCAAATCGCGAGCCCAACGTTCTTTCGGTTGAAAGATGCCTTCAAAATCATAGTCCAAAGCGATATAAAATTCATGATGTCCTTTCCCTGGGCCTTCGACAAAAACCCCTTCATCAATGCTCCAGCCACCTGCAATCGCAAGCCATCCCGGCCAGTAAGGACGCGCCGCACGAGGCAACATCCGATGAATTTTCAGCGAAAGCCAGAACGTTTCATTCACATAATCATCGGTAAATATATCGGTATCACTCTGCTTATAATAAGCATCGCTATTTTTCCAATAACTCCACTTGATATCAAAATAATTGAATACCGGAACATAACGCTTTGCCATGGGGTAAAAGCCCCCCAAAGTTCCTGACATTACATCAAAAATACTGAATCCCCATTCTGGAGAAAAACCATCTTTCACATCAATCGCTACATGGGTGAGCGAGGTAGAAACACCTGCCAAAAAATAGGACTGAAATTCAGACATTCCCGCCCAGTGATAACCCTGATAGAAGCCTTCTCCTAAAAGAACCCCGGAAAAAAAATGACCCGCCTTGTCCAAATTCAAGGCATAATCAAAATCGTTTTCAAAATGAAATTCAGAGCCTTGCTCATCCCACCATCCCTTTTGAAACACAAACAAATAAGCAACACCAAAAGCTCCCGCTGTCAACGAGGCCACACCAGCAAAACGCAGCGCAGAAAAATCCTGTACTGAATCAGAACCGGGATCTTCACTCCGGTAATTAAAAGAAAGATCGCGCCAGTTTTTTTCTGACGCGACCTGTTCCGCAGAATCCACAGTATCCACTGAAGCGCACACAAGCGTGGTAACCACCAGTAAAGTACCGAAAATCCGACTTAGATTAACAAACACAGTTATCCTTAGTTTTTGCCAAAGATAACAACGCTGTTGTGTCCTCCGAAACCGAAGCTGTTGGACATGGCATATTCCATAGATTGGTTCACAGAACCCTTATCACAAACATCGAAATGGATTTCGGGATCTTTGTTGAACACATTTGCCGTCATGTGAATTTTCTGTTCCACAAGAGACTTGATGGTGACGATTGC
>MNYL01000159.1 GCA_001873075.1 Fibrobacteres bacterium CG2_30_45_31
AAGGGTGATCGGTGACTTTCATTGCGATTTGTGACGCATCGCGAAGTAGAGGCTTTTCACCTTTGTTGAGAATAAGAAAACCAGTGTGGGTGACATCAATTTTTTCTGAGTTCCCCACAAAGCCGATGCCGCGGATGGTGTTTTCCCCCTTCCATTCTATTTGCGCCCATTCCAAAGCTTTTTCGTAAGGGAGGTAACGCACATAGGTTTTCGGGTCTGGTTTCCCATAAGTAAGATTTTTACTGGCAAAGAATTCATTTTTAGGTAGCGTGCGGACTATCGTTGTATCGCCGGGGAGAGGAATAATTTTCGCATATTTTCCTTCCCCTATCCAATCTTCTACAAAGTAATGCTTGCGATTCTTGTACCCGATTTTGCCTCCGAAATAACGGATGCGTTGTAATTCTTTGAAAAGAGAATCTTCATGGGGACTTTGAGCGAGAGCGAGAACATGCTCAATATAGGTCACACAATCCATGGAATCAATATTCACCAAAGGCTTCTGGTCAAGAGTATCCAAATAGCTTTCGCCCGTGGGGCCCAAAAGGTAGGGGCGGCCCAAGAGTTGTTTTGAAAAGTAAAGAATACGTTGGGAATAATCTTGTACAGACATCCCTTGAATCCACAAGCCTTTCATCTCTAACAGGGATTCAAAACCGTCATTGGTTGCGTAGACAATGCGAGACCAAAGGGTATCGATGAGATTTTTGCATTGATGATCTGAATTTTTTCCGGTCTCATTCAAGTAGAGAGCAACGGCTAAGGTGTCCCCATCAATCGTTAGCACATAACCTACAAGAGCATGGGTTTCGGCGATATAACCCGTTTTAAAACAAGTACGCCAGGGGATCTTTATCTTACTCATCCGTTTGGCGGCACTGCCAATTTGCGGAGCTGCAAAACTTTGCATATAATAAGAGATCCGTTTACTTTTAGCCATAAATGCGAGCATTTGTGTAATTGTTGCTGGCTTCACTTTATTGGATGGCGATAATCCACAACCATCAAAAACCTGAAAGTCTGATGGAGAAACTCCTACGGATTTTAAAAATTGACTTTCTGCGCGTAATCCTCCGCTTACACTGCCTTCTTTGCCGATAATATTTCCCATATTACGGAAAAGCATTTCTGCATGCAAATTTTGGCTACGCTGATTGATTTCATCGAGGATGCTTAAAAGAGGAGCCGCCGAGATATGGGTGTCAAAAATTTCAATGCCGCGATGAACATTCGCATCATCGATTACAATAAGGCCTTTATCCTGAAATGCTTTGCAAAGAGCGGCAATAAAATAGGCGTTGGGGTTGCGTACCGGGAGCACTAGGGTTGCAAAGTCTACTTTCGCCCCGATTTGTCCACTAAAGGTAATGATTGGATTTTCTGGATCCATCGCGTATTTCCACTTGCGACTTTTTCCTTCAGAGGTGATGAGTTCGTTTTTAATTTGTACGTAACCCACTTCTGGATCTACAGAAATAATGGCGGTATCTTTGACATTTGCCCCGGGTTTCAGCGTCACAAGCACACAATTATCATTGAATGCTAGGGGTGCCACTTCTGCACCATACCATGAATTGAAATAATTTTTTCGCCAATGTTCTGGTTTTCGAGGACCTTTATAAAAACTGGTATCGGCGATGATTTTGCCACGAAGGGTATCAATGCCCATCGCTTTTAGAGAATCGGCCATTGCATACAGTAAGAAAAAGGGACTGGAATAAAAACGACCCGAAATATTCGGATCCCCTTGTCCTTTGACGCGAACAAAACCAGTGAATGTTTTTCCAGAAAGACTCCCTTCCAAATGTAAGGAGGTTTCTGGGGCGTAATCCAAGGGGAGAAGGGACAGTGCTGCTGCGGTGGTGAGTGTTTTGAGCGTGCTTGCGGGAGTGAAAAAATCATCGGCGCGAATATCCACAAGTTCTTGCCCTGTGCGAACAGAACGTACCGAGAGCCCCAAGCGCGCCCCTGGGGCAAGGGAATCCGCTAAATGTTGAAACTCAACTGCAGAGACCCCAGCAAAGGAGGTCTCCAAAAGACATAAAACAAAAAATAATAAATTTCTCACTTCCGCTTCTGCCGCAGTCTTATCAAGTTGGCATACAATGTAGTACGAGAAAGACTTTGAATCAAATGTAAACGACGTTCTGTGATAACGATAAAAATACAACTTACAAAAATAAAGAGAAGCAAGAACCAAGTGAACGTATTGGACTTGGAGTCGTCGCCATCAATGGGGATTATCTTTTTTTTCGCCTTTCTTGGAGTAAAAACCTTTTCTGGAATAGGTTCCTCAAGGATGGAAACGATAGAAGAAATACTCATTTCAGGAGATTCCTGAATGTGTAGATATTCATTAATTTTATTGTGATTTTTCAGAATGATTTTAGCAAGTTCCAGATTTAAGTTGGCCCCTGTATTCCATGAAAGACGATAAAGAGCTCCAATATCGTTCGTCATAGTAATCAATAAATTTTCGATGTGTGCCCATTCGGGAATATTCGGGAATGACCGGCCGTTCTCTATGCTCTTGAGCAGATTTTGATACCGTTTGTCGTGAGCCCATACGCTCATTACACTTCTGTCCGGCGGCAAAAATCCGATACGATGGGAATACTGATTAATGTTATCGGCGCGTACAAAAAAGAGGAGCAGCTTACGGGCATTCCGATTGCTTTCGGAACTTTTGGGAATTGCCAAGTGACTCCCCCCGATAAAAGGAATACTTCCAGCGGGGCCCCTAGGAATATTAAATAAAGTGAGCCCATCTTTACCTATAGGACTTTCCGAAAGCCCTTGCTCAGAGGGCGGTAAATCCATTTTACGAATGATCTCTGATGTACCCAGGAGAAACGCTTGTTCGCCATTGGTAAATCGATTCACCACTTGAGCTGAATTTTCGCGTAAGGAATAAGGGGAATAGGTACTGTCACGAAGAATGGAAACATAACGAGAGATTCCTCTTAATGTCGCTGAATCCAAAAGCGCGCTTCGCCATCCTTTTTTTGTTTCACGCACATAATCTCCGCCTGCGGTCCAAATAAAAGAGGCGAGTTGCTGGTGACCTGTCCAATCTCCTTTTCCCGGGAGACCAAAAGGAACCAGTGGATATCCAGATTTGCGAACCCACTGCAAATTAGCAAGGTAGTGAAGAATTCCCAAAAACTGCGCTTCTGTTTGTATATCTTCTGCTTGAATGCCTAAAGAATCGGTCACAATGCGGTTCGCGAAAAGGGTGCGGACATCTAAAAACCAAGGGAGAGAATAGGTTCCTTTTTTTCCATAGACATGAGTCGCCCGCCAGCTTTCGGGAATAAAACGAGAAGAATCCACTCGATTCAGAATGGGACTTAGATTTGCAAGATATCCCTTGTTTGCAAAAAAGGAGACCCAGGTGGAGCCCAGTTGTACCACATCGGGGCCATTTCCCGTTTCAAGTGCCTGAGAAATGCGAGCAAAGGCTTCGCTCCAGTCAATAATTTCAAGGTGAACAGGAATTCTTGTTTCTGCCGTAAAACGATTCAACCCGTTTCGTATTGCATCTTGAGAACCGGGACCGTTCGGCATTACCCACAATTGTAATGTGTCTTCGGCTGTGGGCTTTGCTGAAATGGGAATACAGGCAAATGCAAAAAACAAGAAAAGGAAAATAGATTTCCGATAGTTACAAAAAATGTTTTTCCTGAGTTTCATTTTACCAGAAGGGGGCACATTATTTAGCAGATAGTTTCGCAAAATCGGCGAAAAACTGTGGATAGGTTTTACGAACACAACTAGGATCCAAAATTTTTACCGGAACGCCACTTAATGCCACCAAACTGAAACACATCGCCATTCGGTGATCATTGTAGGTTTCGATCGTCGCTTCTTGAATCTTTTCGGGAGGCGTAATGTGGATGTTATCCATGTCGGTTTCCACATGGGCTCCCACTTTGCGGAGTTCTGCGGCAACGGCTGCAATGCGATCCGTCTCTTTAACCCGCCAGCTTCCAATATTTCGAATCGTTGTGGTTCCACTAGCAAATAGAGCAAGCACTGCAAGCGTCATCGCTGCATCAGGAATATCGTTCAAATCAAGATCCACGGCTTTGAGTTTTGTCCCCCTGGAACATTCGATCCAACCTTCTCCCGTAGTGATATTTGCTCCCATACGACGGAGCACTTCCGCAAATTTCACGTCCCCTTGAGCGCTCTTTTTATCCAAGCCTTCGACGCGTACCGGGCCGCCTGCAATCGCCGCTCCAGCGAGGAGGTAACTTGCAGAGGAGGCATCGCCTTCCACATCAAAATCTCCAGGAGCGTGATAAACACCCTTCGGCACAAAAAATTCTTCGAAATTCTTATTCACCACATCGATCCCGAAATTTTTCATCGCTTCAATGGTGAGCTGAATGTAGGGCTTCGAAATCAAGTTTCCGTTAAGAATAACGTGTAATGGCTTGCGACAATAGGGACCACTAATTAAAAGAGCCGTGAGGTACTGGCTTGAAATGTTTCCACGAACAGAAACCGTTCCCCCTTCTAATCCATGAGCATCAATGTGCAGTGGAGGGTAACCTTCAGTGGTTTCATAATCAATGGAAGCCCCCATGATGCGCAACGCATCAACTAAATCGCTGATCGGGCGTTCTGTCATACGCTGTTCACCGGCAAGCCGAATCTGCCCTTCTCCAAGAGTGGATGCGGCACAAAGGGAACGCATCGCGGTACCGGCATTTCCCAAAAATAAGTCGGCTTCTTTTACGCGGAATGGCCCTGCCATCCCTTGGATTGTCGCTTCCGAAAAATTTTCGGAGAGAACCACAGAAACCCCCAAAGCCTGAAGACCTTCGCACATATAGCGAGTATCATCGCTTGCAAGTAAATGATGAATACGCGTTTCTCCTTCCGCTAAGGCCGATAAAAGGAGCGTTCTGTTTGAAATACTCTTCGAACCGGGGAGTCGAACTCGCCCTTGAAAGTGTTTTACTGGGGGGATCACGATAAAACTAGAGAAAGGAGTATGCGAAATCATATTTTGCAATTTAAATTAATAATATGAAAACAAATACAGAAACACAGATCATAGCCACTTTTGCGGCTTCGGATCTTTGTAAAGGAATCCCAGAATCTTCTTTAAAGGAAATGAGCCAATTGGCGACTCCGTTGCGTTTAGATGCGGGTGAAATTCTGATTGAAGAAGGAACTCAAACGGACCAGTTTTATATTGTAAGTGAGGGGAGCATTGAAGTTCAGTTTTCTGTGCCTGGGGAAGAGTCTTTTGAGGAAGCCTGTCGTTTACATCAAGGGGCCATTATTGGTGAAATGGCAATGATTGAAAATGATGTACACAGTGCTCGTATTGTCGCCATCTCTTCTGCTCGTCTTTTGGTGTTAGATACCACTCAGTTTATGGATTTTCTGGACGTTCACCCGGATATTGGATTCCGGGTAATGAAGAACCTCGCTGTCATATTGAGTAAGCGTCTTCGATACACAAATCATTCCGTTCGCCATTTACTGGCGCAGTAATTCTATGGGTACCTCTAAAAATTCATTTTCTATGAAATCGACTGCGGTACTTCGCCATAGTTCGTCATTCAAAGTGCTGAATACAACCAGTATTCACCACTTTTCATTCCTGCTCCACACTCATTTCACAAAGGCATCTATGAGGGATCACTCTCACTACGTGCTAAAGCACAAGTGTTCGTGTTTCTAGCTCGACCTCGTTCGATTTCATTCTCGCAAACCAATTTTTAGAGGTACCCTTATGCCATTGCAACAAGAAATCAGTACTAAAGAATTTACCGTTCGTTTTTCGGATTGCGATCATACAAGTCATCTCCGCCTTTCCAGTATTTTTAGATTCATGGAAGAATCGGCTGTTTTGGACTCAGAACAAAATGGTTTTGGCATTTGGAAAATGGTGCAGCATGGTTACACGTATGCCATTTCGCGCATTAAGCTTCGAGTCAATCATATTCCTGTCTGGGGGGAACAATTAACGATTTCTACCTGGACCAAGGGCTTTTTCAACCATAAGGTAGCTCTTAAAGATTATTCTATTTTCGACGCCCAAGGGAATGCCGTTGCACAGGCGACCTCTTCGTGGTTGTTGGTAAACCTGAAAACGGGCAAGGCTGAAGATCCAGAAAACGCCCCTTATTTGCCACTCATTTTCCCTGAGCACCAGGCTATTTCTGAAAATCTGGAGCTTTTGGATGTGGAGGGAACCCCTCAGTTAGTGCTTGCAAAGTGTGCCCGTTATAGCGATCTTGACATGAATAGGCATGTGAATAATTGTCGCTATGTGGATTGGGCCATGGATGCGCTTTCGTTGCAGGAAATTAAAGAACATCCCATTCGTTCCATACAAATGAATTATTTATCCCAAGTTCCTTTTGATGGGAATGTGAATATCATTCGTTTTCCGAACACGAATTATCATGCTTATGTTTTTGGCGTCAACGCAAATGACCCGACACAGGTCCATTTTCAGACCCGTATCGGTTTTGCTAAGACGTAATTTTTAGGCTACAGCTACCAATTTCATCGAAAGTTCTGCACGCGCTGCCTCAATTTGTGGACGATAGGCGTTCACTGCGGTGACAATACTTGCGAGATTTTCATCTGGATATGGTTTTTCCTCCGCGATCTTTAAACAGTAGTCCATGCTCTCATAGAGATTCGCTGCTGCCGTGTCCAGCCATTTACCATAATCAGAATTACCATCAAATCGTTCGACCTCTTCTTTATACCAGTTCGTATAAATACGCATTTCCTGGGCGAACATGTGGGGGCGATCCTTAGAAACCAAAGAGGCAGAGCGACCATAAATATGATCAATCATTTCTTCTAAGGAGTATTCACGATTGAAATAGGCGATATTTGGACCTGGACAAACTGCCTGAGGCGCTTTGTCCGCCTGAACGAGACCCAGTGCGATAAGGCCCGCATTGCCCAATTGATGGCAAATACAAGCTCTCTCATACACGCGTTCTAACATCGTAGATTTTTCTTTTTCGCT
>MNYL01000269.1 GCA_001873075.1 Fibrobacteres bacterium CG2_30_45_31
GAAGTCACAACCTTTCGAACACCGATTTGAGACCGAAATATCGGCCAGTTCAGGCCACGGAGCGCGAATAGGGTTCTCCGGCAAAGTTTTCCCCCAGCGCACGGTAAAACCGTTTTCGCGGTAGCCCAGGAAATGATAATCAGAGGAATGTCGATACATAGGTTCCATGCTGAACCATTAAGCAATTCTCATGCCTATTATTCAAAACGATCAAAGAGAGCACTCACTCCAACCCTATTCGCGAAACTTACACAGACCAAGTGACTACAGAAGTACACCTCCCCCCAGTAATTGTCATTGACACATCACCGCTTACACTTATCCTGAGTGCTATACTAATGCAAGCGGTTCTTTTTTTCCTAATTAAAAAACATGATGACTCGAATGATCCCTAACCTTTTCTGATCTTGCCAGAGTTTAGACGTTGCCGGTGTTTTTTACCCCTGGTGTTCAGGTTGCGCTGGAAAAGCGGGAAATGGCAGAATCAACTGGTACCGTTCTTTATAAGAAACTGGGGGAAAACTCCGACTCACAAACGGATCTCTTGAAATAGAGAGTGGGAAAGAATTAAATTCCTATTTGTCAAACATTCTAAACAAGGCTTTCAAAAAATGACAAACAAATCGATTTTACTGATTCTGCTGTTTTCAGGGACCGTTTTGCTATGGGCCGGGAACCCAGCCACAGATATTCTGTCTGAAAATTCCAAAATCCGGCAAAAAGCAGTCATCGCCCTTGGGAAAAAATCCGACGACCGTTCTGTGGATCTTTTGATTCAAGCGCTCCAGGATTCTGTTTATGAAGTGAGAGTTGCGTCCATTCATTCTTTGGGGAAAACGAAAAACCGGCACGCGATTGCACCCCTCCTCTCCTTCCTCAATGAATACGCTGGTTGGGAAGAACGCCGTGCGGTGGAGGAAGCAATTCAGAAAATCGTCGGGAATACCTGCCCAAACGAACTTCTCGATGGAGCGCATCATGAAAAAAGTGATGCCCGTAAACTCGCCATTGAAGTGATCGGTAAATGTAAAACCCAAAATATTGTCCCCCTCTTGTTCGAAGCCATTCATGATTCCATATCCGGCGTGAGGGAGGCCGCCTTATCTGCACTGGCCGCGCGTAAAGAACCCTGGATTGCGGACTCACTGATCGCAGCCATTCCCTCCATGAGTTCCAATGGTCGAATCATTTTCACGCTCCGAGAGATGAACAAGGTGGAACTCCTCCTTAGAAATGCGAAAAATTCTAATGATACCATTCGAAGTGGTGTTCTCCATGTATTACAGGAAATGGAAGACCCGCGCATTGAACCGATCATGCTTCAGGCCCTGAAAGACAGTAGTGCTATGGTCCGCGCTCAAGCTGTCTATGGACTGAATCTACAGAATAATTCGAAAGTAACAAATGTGCTTCTGGAAATGTACAACGACACAAGCGCCATGGTACGTCGTGCGGTAGTCGAACAAATTACTGGCTGGAGAGAAATCCCAGGAAGGCACCCTATTTTGATCAAAGCCCTTTCGGACACCGATGTTGAAGTGCGCGGAAAAACGGTTGAATTTTTTTCCCAAACAAAAGATTCTTCTGTCACTCTTCCCATGATCGCCCTTCTTGCGGATAGAGCGAAATACCGCTATGACTATATTCGAGAATACGTCGTGAAATACCTTGCCGAAAACGGAGACCAACGGGCGGAATCCGCCATGATGGAAGCTTTGACAGATTCTTCGGTTTCTGTTCGTAGATGTGCTGCCGAATTCATGGGAAGACGAAAAGTTTTAGGTGCCGTTGCCCCCCTGATGGATTTCCTTGCAAGTGATGATAAGTACATTAGAAAAGAGGGAGCTCTGTCACTCACCCTCATTGACGATACCACTGGTCTCCGCGCACTCGTACCCGTACTGCGTGATGAAAACAGAGAAGTCCGTGCAGCGGCAGCCTCCGGACTCAAAACACACCGCATCACCCTCAAAGAAGCGGATGAATATTACCTGATGATTGCCGCCTGCGACCGCCAAGAAGTGGATGCTCATTGGCAAGAAATTCGCACGCAACTGATCCGTGATATTTCTAATCCTTCTAAAGTTTATTATGCAGTTTCCGCGCTAATGTGGATTGGAAATGCCTCCGTGATTCCCCAGATGATTCAGATCATGGACGCACAGGACGAAACCCTGATTCCCAATACATACCTGAATTCAGGAAACTTAGAGTTGAGAAAAGCAGCGGAATCTTGGTGCAACAAAAGAGGTTACTACGTCGAAAGTACCAATTCAGGAGTGAACACTCTCGGAAGCTGGGGAGAATAACGACAACAAGGGTACATCTATGAAAGAGAGCGACAAATTGTTTTCATCGCCTAATTCAGTGTATATTACCTATAAATCAAAGTGAGGCTTCTATGTTATACAATAAAATTTTAATCGCCGTGGACAGCAGCGAATACTCCATGAAAGCGGCGAAAAAGGGGTTGGAACTGGCGAACCAGTTGAAAGCCGATGCCGCATTATTGTTTGTTATCGATCTCACCAAAGCCACGGGGAATGTCGATGCAGGGATACTCCCCGCCGAAGCGATGATCGTCCTCAAAAAGGAAGCCGAACAGACTTTGAATCAACTCGCTACCATGTACAGCGAAAAAGAACCAGTGAAGTTTATTGTTGAAGGGCACCCTTACGAGGATATTTTGAAAACCGCCAAAATCTGGCAGGCGGATTTAATCGTCGTCGGGACTCATGGAAGAACCGGTTTACTCTCTCTACTCATGGGAAGCGTGACCGAGCACCTTCTGGAGCATTCCAAAATTCCTGTCATGGTGGTACCCGCAAAATAGCAAGCCTTGTTGAAAATTTTTAGAATAGATAACCAAACTTGATATCCATCGTCTGCAATTTGCAAACTGGCTAACTCCACTTGGTATTTGTGGTTGATGGTATATACAAGATCAAAACGTTGCATCATGATGTAAGGGAAGTCGAAATCTATATCATAATGATCGTTGAGTCCATTGTCTGGTGACCCCTAATAAACAACTTTTTTCGCCTTGTAAGTGACAATTTATTGTTTTTTGCTCAAAAAAAAGTCTGAATTCTGGATTTTGTGGACTTTTAAAGCCATAAAAAAAATAATCATTGCCGTCCTGTACCTTATATTAGTATGCTCTCTCTATGACAACAAAAAACAAGTCTTTATTTTATTCTCTCTTCTTAAGTTCGGTGGCAGCCATCGGCGGTTTTCTCTTTGGTTACGATAGCGCCGTCATCAACGGCACGGTCAGTGCCATTCAACAAGCTTTCGGAACCTCTTCCGTCGCTTCCGGGTTCTCTGTAGCATCCATGCTTCTCGGGTGTGCCGTGGGCGCATTCTTCGCAGGGAACGTTGCGGATCGTCTGGGGCGGAAACCCGTCATGTTCTTTACGGGCCTCCTGTTTCTCGTGAGTGCCTTTGGTTCCGGTATTGCCTCCGGTGCTTTTGAATTCGTTATCTATCGTTTGCTCGGCGGTTTTGCAGTGGGTGCGGCAAGTGTGCTTGCTCCGACTTACATTTCTGAAATCGCCCCGCCCAGTATTCGGGGACGCCTTGCTTCAATGCAACAGCTCGCCATTGTGGTGGGTATTTTTTCAGCCTTTCTTGTGAACTACGCCATCGCGAGAGCCTCGGGAGGCGCATCAATGCCTTTCCTTTTAAATATCCCTGCCTGGTCTTGGATGTTCTGGAGTGAACTCGTACCAACCTTACTTTTCATTATTCTCTTGTTTTTGATTCCAGAATCACCGCGCTATTTGGTCTCCGTCAAGAAAGAAGCAAAAGCCAAACGCATCCTCACTCGATTACTCCCCAAAAATGTGATTGAAGAAACACTGGATGAAATCCGTGAAAGTCTTCAACGGAAACACAAGCCCCAATTCAGTGATATTTTCAAAAATGGAAGAATTCTCGCCATCGTCTGGGTCGGCATCGCCTTAAGCATTTTTCAGCAGTTCGTGGGTATCAATGTCGTTTTTTATTATGGTTCGGTACTTTGGCAAACCGCAGGATTCACCGAATCGGACGCCCTTCTCATTAACGTGCTTTCGGGCACCATCAATATTGTTTCGACCTTAGTCGCTATCGCCCTTATTGACAAAGCAGGCCGTAAGCCTCTCCTTCTTGTGGGTTCCATCGGCATGACGATCACCCTCGGCGTTTTGACGGTTCTCTTTACCCTTACCCAATCCAGCGGTGGGGAAATTCACATGAGCGCCATTCAGGCGACCATCGCACTCGTAGCCGCTCATCTTTACATTTTCTGCTTTGGTGTTTCCTGGGGACCTACCGTCTGGGTACTCTTGGGCGAAATGTTCAACAACAAAATCCGTGGTGCTGCCATTTCAACAGCAGCTTCTGCACAGTGGGTGGCTAATTTTGCCATCACGATAACCTTCCCCATGTTACTTGCCGCCTTTGGCCTTTTCGCGGCCTATGGACTCTACACACTCTTTGCGTTTCTCTCCATTTTCTTTGTACTCTCCTTCGTCAAGGAAACCAAAGGAAAGAAACTCGAAGATATGTAACACGATCCATTCAAAATCAAAAAAGCCTGCGAAATGCGGGCTTTTTTTACAGGCAAATTTTAGGATGGGTTCGTCGTTATTTTGCGCTGACCGTTGCCGCAAAAGTTTTGACCAAACGATCAAACGCTTCGCCGCGTGCCTTGTAATTTTTGAACAAACCAAACGAAGCACAGGCAGGTGAAAGCATCACCGTACCGCCCTTCCCTATCGAAAGACAATCGGCAAACGCTTTATCCATGTCTGGGAAAATCTGCATCGGTTTCGTAAAATGCGCTTCTTGCAATGCCATTTTCATGCGCGTCGCCGTATCCCCAATCAAGCTCACCTTTTGAAGGTTCTCCGTTTTCGCAAGAACCGTAGCGAGCTCCGTAAAGTCCGCATTCTTTTCAGAGCCACCCAGAATAAGAGTAAACGGACGTTTCATACTTTTCACAGCAGCCATCGTCGCATCGGGTCTTGTCGCATAAGAATCGTTGTAAAATTCAATGCCCCCAAATTCACCTTTGAATTCCATACGGAAGGGAAGGGTCTCATACGATTTGAAAGCCTCAAGGACCTGACGTAAATCCGCCCCCAACGCTTTACAGGCGAGGAACGCCGCCGCCATGTTCTCTAACTGGTAAATGCCGCGCACCTTACAATCCACAAGGGAAAGGTGAAGTCCCCCAGCGGTTAACCCGACATCATCGACCGTGACATCCACATTATCGCCGTGCCCAAAACTCCACCGCGTCGCCCCTGATTGCAACGCGATTTCATGAGAAGGCAAAGCATCCTTCAGGTAAATGCAAAAATCATGGCATTTCTGCCAGCGCACGAGATTCGCCTTGGCATCGCGGTATTCTTCCACACTCCGGTGCCAATCCAAATGTTCCGAAGACACCCGCAACACCACCGCAATGTGGGGCGATTGCGCGAGCGTCATCAATTGAAAAGAAGATAACTCCAGAATAGAGACTCGTTCAGGGGAATCCGATTCCAAAAGATCCAGCGCCGGAACGCCGAAATTTCCACCAATGATGCAGGGTTGTTTACAAAATTCCAGAGCATGGCGAATAAGACTCACGCAACTCCCTTTGCCAAGAGTCCCTGTGACACCCACCACTGTTTTCGCTCGTGTGCGTTCCAGATAAAGGGAAATCTGACTGGTGAGAATTCCCCCGTTTTTCTGAAACTGAAAAATTTCGGGGAGCATCGGGAACACTCCCGCAGAACGGACTACCGTCACGCAATCCAAAAGCCCATCCAGATATTTTTCACCGGTGGATACATCAATTCTCACATTCTCGGGAATCCCGGACAGATTCACGGGATTCTTGTCCATAATGACAAAATGCCGTATCCCTTCGCGCAAAAGATAACGAAGCGTACTTTTGCCTTCGATACCAAAACCGAGAATTCCTACCGGAGCCACTAAATTCGTCATATTCACCTTACTCAAAAATTAAACTTTTGCGAGTGCATCCTCAATGGAAAGTCCCACGTAATCCTGGGCATTAAACCAACGACCACTCTTTTTGTCGTTCAACAACACCCCCACTAAAGCCCCGGGAACCACCGATTCCACAGCATTCGGAGCCTGATCGCCACCGAGATCCGTACGCAGCCAACCCGGATCCATCGAATTCATCATCACATCGGTGCCATTCAGTTTGCATGCAAAATCCTGAACAAACTTGGTGAGAGCGGCTTTGGAACACGCATAGCCCATCAATTCCGGCTGGTCTGCAATACCGCTCGTGGTCATCAGAATGCGACCAAAGCCTCGTTTCATCATCTGCGGCAGAAAGTGGTAGGCAATCTCAATCGGAGCAAGACAGTTCACGGCGAAAGCAAAAAGAAATTCATCCCGCGTCGCTTCAAAATAATCGGTATGCCAAGGAACTTGAACTCCCGCATTATTAAACACAATGTCCACGGGCACATTCAAACCATCAATTTCAGCAAG
This sequence comes from Fibrobacteres bacterium CG2_30_45_31, assembly GCA_001873075.1. Taxonomy (GTDB): domain Bacteria; phylum Fibrobacterota; class Fibrobacteria; order Fibrobacterales; family Fibrobacteraceae; genus UBA1313. Next base: position 6,502 of record MNYL01000269.1, read on the forward strand.
CATCTTTTTCACCGAATCTTCACGATCCAGATCGCAGACAACCACATGAACATTCACTCCCATTGCACCAATCTCATGCATCAGGGATTCCGTATGTTCCTTTTTGCGACTTTGCAAAATCAGGTTCGCCCCGAGAGCCGCCATACCCTTCGCTATTTCACGGCCCACACCACGTGATGCCCCCGTAACCAAGGTCCATTTTCCTTCTACATCGGTTCTATTCATGGAATCATCCTCTTTTTAAAACTTCATCCAAGGAGAAAAATCAACCTTCGGCGAATGCTCCGGCATCACTGCCGCCACAGACCAAGGGCTTGTAGAAATGGCAACCCGCATCATCTCTATAATATCCGCTTCGTTCAAATTGATTATCCCTGCCTCCACTTCAGCAATTGGCGTG
>MNYL01000213.1:0-524 GCA_001873075.1 Fibrobacteres bacterium CG2_30_45_31
GTTGGTGGAAAGGTTTGGGAGGCCCAGCCAGTGGGACGTCCTTTGTTTCCCACGAAGGGATTTTTATGACATTGGATGGTGGTAGCAGTTGGACGGATATTATCGGTTCAGGTTCTTTTGATGCGGGAAGTGCCGGCAGTTCGGCGACAAGCAATCCACACTGGATTTCCGCTTTGGCTGTGGATCCCTTTGATAAGGATCATGTGGTGTTTGGGACGGGTTATGGTGTCTGGAGCACTTATAATGCCACGGCAACGGCTCCGACTTGGTATTTTACAGACACGGGCATTGAAGAAACCGCTCCGCTGGGCTTGGCCAGTACGACTTACGGAGCTCCGCTGGTCAGCGCTCTGGGTGATATTGACGGCTTCTATCATGCCAGTTTGGATGTGGCCCAGCCCTCTCGTCATCAAGTAGAGGCGGGTACCAACTATGCGATTGATTATGCGGGCCTTTATCCGCATGTCATGATTCGCATTTTTAAGGAGGCGACGAAAGGTCTTGGGGCCTATTCCACGAACGGA
>MNYL01000213.1:536-8379 GCA_001873075.1 Fibrobacteres bacterium CG2_30_45_31
GAGGTAAGACTTGGACCTCTTTTGCTGCCTATCCTCCCTTTGTGACTAACGGTTATAGTAATACCTATACCAATGAAACGAACTTTGCTGCTATCTCGGCTGATGCGAGTGCAATTGTATGGAATATGGAAAAATATGGTGTGTATTATTCAACGGATTTCGGAAGTACATGGAAAGCCTCTGCAACAAAAGCCTCTCTTTTGGCGGGCTACCGCGTCATTGCCGATAAGGTCACTCCTGGAACGTTTTATCTCTACGCGAATTTGACGACTGCGGACAGTTCTGGATATTTGTATAAGAGTGTCGATAATGGTGCCAATTGGACTGTGGTTCGGAGTGACTTGGAATATGATGATAGCTGGGCTTCCAATAATTTCCGCTTATTTGTCTCCCCAGATGCTGCGGGGGATCTCTGGATTACTCAGGGGGCTAACATTTATAAATGTGATGATCCTAATGGCAATTGGTGCGCATGGTATCAGTATACGGGCGAGATTCCTTGGACCGGGAAAGCGAATGACGATAATGTGGTTTACCATTCCACGGATGGGGGAAAAACTCTTGTTGCTGCGGATAGCTTGCTTTATGCTACTTATATTGGTTTCGGTAAGGGAAAAACGGCAGGTGTTTCTGCGGTCTATGCTGCGGGAATGGTGAAGCCTGGCATTGCGGGTGTGTTCCGTTCGGATGACCGCGGTAAGACTTGGACGAAAATTGATGATGATGCCCATCAGTATGGTGGTATCAGTATGATTGTTGGGGACCCGTGTGTTGATTCCCGCATTTATGTAACGGGTGCTGGCAGGGGTATTATTTACGGTCAAGAACCAGGTTCGACGGTGGATGCCTCGTGCGTGAATCGTGAAGAAAATGGAACCCCCGGCGATCTGGGTATTAGAGCTAATCCGCAACCACAGACAAATGATTTTTTCTTTTACCGCGAAGGTTTGAATCTGATTTCGGTGGCATCAGTGCAACTTTATGATCTTTCGGGCCGTTGGATTCGTTCTGCGAAACTTTCCGGTGGCATTGCCAACATGTCGCTAATGGGTCTCAACAAGGGCGTATATTTGGCAAAGAGCGGTTCTAAAACCATGAAAGTGAATTTGCAGTAAAAATTCTTTTTGTTAAGAAAAAGCTTTGGAAAAGATTCCAAGGCTTTTTTTGTGCAAAAAAAACGCAAAAAGAAGTAAAAAATTAAGAATTCTTCTAGAAGTTTTGTGTTTCTCATGATGTTGAATGAAAGTCGAGCTAGAGGGAAAACGAAAGACGAACTATTGCGATGTGTCACAGCCGATTTGTTGTGGTGCCACGCGTTTATTCTCCCTTTTAAGGAGGCTCCCATCGGCTCACTCTGCGAAGTCTGATGTTCCACTAAGTATTCAAAAATACGAGGAATATTTTATTTACACCGCGCAAAGGCTTTGCATTGGGTTTCCCAGACTTTTTCGGGATCATCACTGCGCAACCAGGATAGATATTCGGAACCGCGGAATGACCATGCGAAAATATTGCGCACCCCTGCTTCGTAAGCAAGCCGTGTTGTGTGCTCAATATCTTCTTCACGTCCTGCAACAATGTGATAATTTTTGATCCACATTTGTGCTTCTTTGCCGTAGGCTTTGCAAAGCTTTTGAATACGGAGAGAAACTTCCGCATAATTTTTTTGCACGGTTTCATGGGGTGTTGTCTTTTCCCAGTAAGGATCTGAACCAATTTCGTCCACAAAAGGCATTTCAGCAACGCGTTCCCAGCGGTCCAAGCCAGCGGGGAACCAAGGCGGTAAAAGACACACTGAATTTCGTTTCCCTAAGCGGTGAACCTCTGTAGTCATTATGCTTAAAAAATCCATGAGAGAATCTTCACGAAAAACTTTCACATCAGGAGTAAGATTTGTAGGCATCGGATAGCCGAATCGATTTTCAAAACTTTTGCAGCAAGATTTGCAACGGCATGCCCAACGGTTCAGATCCGCTTTTTCAAAATGAAAATGAGGCTCATCCCAAAAGATGGTTTCCACTTGGGTTTTGCAAACGGACTGAATCCATTCATGCATGTAGGTTAGGAACGCGGGGTGGTTAGGGCATGCGGCAACGAGAGGGGTTCCATCAGAAGCGACTTGAGCCATACTCGGGTTGCGAGCCACTAATTCAGAGTATGCTTCACCACCAAAGACTCTGCCGACCCCCCAGGGATTTACATAAACTTTTAAGCCTAATTCTACAGTTCCCGCAATAATTTCTTCCATAGTGTCGTGGTAATAAAGTTCGTCTTCTTCGGACCAGGTATGTAGTACATGCGTGAAACCCCGGCTCCGGATTTCTTTCATATCTTCAAAAACCCATTTAGGGCGACGTACGCCAAAATAGGAAACGCCCGTTTTCATCTTTTACTGGAGTCGGCGTTGGACCACTGCGGGGTCGCTGCTTGGAGAAATACATGTTGAAGAACATCCACCCAATCTTCTTGGCAGACGGGTTTCTTAACCCAGAAGGAATCCCCTGGATTTTTAGGTAATGGCATTTTAGAAGAAACTAATTCTACAATCCACGCTTCAGGGATGCAGGAATGGAGTCTTTCGCAAAATCGGATCGTTTCTGGGGTCGGAGGATCGCCATGATCAAATACGATCAACGCAGGAGGCTCTCCGGCGGCAAGGGGCTCTTCCAGTGACCGTAATGCTTGGTCTAAACGAGTGCAAGAGTAAATAGCAGTATCTGCTGGCAGATCATGCTGAAGCATCCATCGAAGCGTCCATTGTGCCAGCGCGTCCAGATTGCATTTATCGTTTGGTGCTATAAAGAAGATATGTCCCACGGAGTAGTAAAATAGCTTTTTATTGTTGAAGAGCCTTCTTTTTTCGCTAGATTTTGAATATGGATCATTCGGATTTTCATTTTCCTCCTTTGGGGGAGTTCCAATTTGTACAAGATGTGCTGTCGGGCGCTCTTCCTCTGGAAAAAAAATCGCCAAGTTCCCGTTTTTGGTTTGGGGCTGGTGATGATTGTGCTGCTGTTGATGGTTGGCTAATCACGAAAGATATGTCTGTGGAAAATACCCATTTCCGTGTGGATTGGTCGACTCCTGAACAGGCTGTTGAAAAATGTATCGTTTCGAATGTCTCTGATATTTCTGCAATGGGGGGAATCCCCAAAATTGCCCTTTTGGGCATCTGCCACAACAGGATTTGGAACAAAGTAATGAGGGACCGTATCGCGAAAGCATTTTCAATGGGTTTTGCCTCTCGAGGGATTGCCCTTGTGGGCGGCGACACCGTTGCTGGTGATTGTGGCCTGTTTTCGGTGACTTTGCTCGGTACTTGTGATGGAACGCCACTGCGTCGCCAGAGTGCGAAACCAGGGGACTCCGTCTATGTGACAGGAACGCTTGGAAAATCTGCCGCTGGTTTGTGGATGCTCTCTCATGGGCATGTGGAGAATACGTCTCAAGATCCTTTGGTGAAATACCATTTGGCTCCAAAGATTGAGGAAGGGGTGGGGGCTACGCTTCTGCGTTTAGGGGTTACTGGGGCTTGTGTGGACATTAGCGATGGACTGAGTTCAGAACTTCATCATATTGCGTTGTCCTCGGGAGTTCGCATCTGCATAGAAGAGAAAAAAATCCCTGTGGATACTAATGTTCTCGAAATGGTCGAACATTATGCGCTTCCGGTAGAAAAATTCTCTCTGGACGGGGGTGAAGAGTACCAACTGCTTTTTACAAGTTCGCTTCCAGATAGTATATTCTACGAAGAAATGGGGGCTTGTGCTGTGACCCGCATCGGAACCGTGTATTCTGGTTCTGGTGTGGATCTTCTCAGGTCCTCGGGCGATACGGAAATTATTAAAGCGAGATCTTGGTCCCATTTATGAATCAAAGTAAGTCAAAAATTGGTGAATTACTCCTTCGACAGGGCATTATTGACGAAGATCAGCTTAAGCACGCAATGAGTGAACAGCAACGTACGGGAATTATGCTCAGCAAAATTCTTGTGCGATTGGGCATGGTCAGTGAAGACGTTTTGACAAACATTCTCGGCGTGCAGATGCAGACCACGACGAAAATGCGCATTGGTGAACTTCTCCTGATGCATGGATATATCACCGAGCCTCAGCTTAATAACGCCCTTGAAGAACAGAAAAAAACAGGGCAGCGTTTAGGTCGCACATTGGTGTCTCTTGGTTATATGCCAGAGGAGCGCCTCGTTGAAATTCTCTCGACGCAGTTTGAAGTCCCTTATGTGAAACTGGGTAACTTCAATATTGACCCTAACGCGAATCAATACCTTTCTGAAGACGTTTGTCGCAATTATAAGGTAGTCCCACTTTTTGTCGCAGATAAGACGCTTACCATCGCAATGACGGATCCCACGAATATGCGTGTGATTGATATTGTGAAATTCAAAGCGCAAATGGATGTGGATATTGTGATGTCCTCTGAGAAGGATGTCATGGCAACGTTAGACCGAATCTATTCGGGGAGCGGTGCCGGTTCAGAATCTTTGAATGCGTTGCTAAGTGCAGAATCCAGCAAAGAAGAGTTGCAGACGGTGGAGCGAGGAGACGCAAGCCTCCAAGAACCGGAATTGTCAGATGAAGAAGGTCAACAGGTCGTTAAAATTGTGACTTCGCTGATTCATGAGGCGATTGCTCGTAAAGCCTCTGATATTCACTTGGAACCGCAAGAGACCTATCTTAAAATGCGTTACCGGGTGGATGGTGATTTGCAAGTACAAGCTCCGATTCCTGCGCGTTTAATGCCGCAGATTCTCTCTCGTATTAAACTTTTGGCAAAAATGGATATCGCTGAAAAACGTAGGCCTCTGGATGGTCGTTTTACGGTGCGTTATAAAGGCTCGGAAGTGGATTTGCGTGTGAGCTCATTCCCGGTCTCTTTGCGTAAACGCGGTGTCTGTGAAAAGATTGTGATGCGTATTCTGGACCCGAATTCCGGTCAGTTCCCATTGAAAGACATGGGCTTTGATCCGCGTATGTTTAAGCAATATCACGATGCGATTAATCTTCCGAATGGAATTATTCTTGTAACGGGACCCACAGGTTCCGGTAAGTCTACAACGCTCTACGCTTCTATCCGTGAAATCATGGATCCTACCATTAACATCTCGACGATGGAAGATCCTGTAGAATTGAATGTGGATGGTGTGAACCAGGGTCAGATCAATGTCGCTGCAGGCTTCACGTTTGCAGCAGGTATCCGCGCTCTTTTGCGTCAGGATCCGGATGTGATGATGATTGGAGAAATGCGCGATAAAGAAACGGCTTCTATGGCTATTGAAGCGGCGTTGACGGGTCACTTGGTATTCAGTACGCTCCATACTAACGACTCTGCTGGATCTTTCCCGCGTCTGTTGGAAATGGGCCTCGAACCTTTCTTGGTGGCTACCGTGATTAAGGGTATTCTTGCCCAACGCCTGGTACGCCGTATTTGTAAGTACTGCAAAGAACCCGTTGATATTACGGATGAAATTCGCGAAGAAATGGGCCTTTCACCGGATATGCAATTTTATCATGGCAAAGGTTGCCCTCGTTGCGAAGGCTCTGGCTATAAAGGCCGTTGCGGAATTTATGAATTCCTCGTTCCGAACGAATCGGTTCGTAACTTGGTGATCAAACATGCTTCGGGTGATGATATTAAGAAAACTGCTGTGAAGGAATGTGATTTGATTACTCTACGTATGGACGGCATCCAGAAAGCTTTGGATGGTCTCACCACTCTTGAACAAATTCTCGCGGCCTCGGCTAAGGATGAAGAATAATGGGGCGCATGGTTGATGCAGCGCTCCTACAACATGAGTTGAATGAAGAACAAGGCTTCGCGGCTTCCAAGATCGAAGGCCCGATGCTTATTCTTGCGGGTGCCGGTTCCGGCAAAACGCGGGCGATTACTTATAAAATTTCGCATTTGATTTCTGCACATAATGTAGATCCTCGTCGGATTCTCGCCGTTACTTTTACTAATAAAGCGGCACGCGAAATGAAATCGAGAATTCAAACCATTCTTGATTCCTCTGTAAACCTCGAGTGGATGGGAACGTTTCACTCTGTGTGTGTGCGTATCTTGCGACTCTGCCTTGGAAATCCGCAGTTGGTAAGAACTTTAGGATGGACGTTCAATAAAAATTTTTCCATTTACGATGATGACGATCAAAAAAGAATTTTAAAGGAAGTCGTAAAACCCGTATTGGGTGACGAATTGGACGCTACGACATTCAAAAAAATAAAGAGCGCGATTTCCCGTTATAAGAATAGCTGTTACAAACAAATGCTCCCCGATGGCACAACGAAACTTGTGTTGCAGACTCCGGCGGTGGTTTTGGAAAAGGCTCAGTATAGCGAGGAAGAACGGGATGCTCGCTTTTATCGTGATTATCAAAAAAGCCTTGCAGAAGCGAACGCCATGGACTTTGATGATCTTTTGGGAAACACGGTAGATTTGTTGCAACGGCTCCCTAAAGTGGCGGCCCAATTTGCACATCGATTTGAGTACGTTGTGGTGGACGAGTATCAAGATACGAATGATGTTCAGTATGAACTCCTGAAACTTCTCATCAATGAGTCCCATAATATTACGGTGGTGGGAGATGATGACCAAAGTATTTATGGTTGGCGTGGTGCAAATATTGATATTATCCGCAATTTTCATCGGGATTTCAGCCCGGTGGCCATTGTCAAATTTGAACGCAATTATCGATCGACGGCGAATATTGTTCAAGGGGCTGGTTCCGTGATTGCTCATAACGATCGCCCTTTGGAAATGAAAAAAGAAGTTTATTCCAAACAAGAAAAAGGCGATTTGATTCATGTGCTACATGTGGAGGATGATCGTGTGGAAGCCGATAAGATCGCTCGCTCCATTTGGAACGCGGGCCTTCCCTTGTATTCGGAAACCGCTATATTTTATCGAACGAATGCTCAGTCTCGTGCTCTTGAAAAAGCGCTCAATGATTTACGAATCCCGTGTGTGATTTATGGGGGGACTCGGTTCTGGGACCGCAAAGAAATTCGCGACATATTGGCGTACCTCCGCATTCTTGCGAACCCAAGGGATGATGCCGCCTTTTTGCGCATTATCAATACGCCTCCGCGCCAAATTGGCAAAACGACTGTGGATCAAATCCGGGAACGTTCCGCTACAGAGTCCGTTTCTTTTTGGGAAGCCCTTTGTTCTCTCGTAGAATCGGGAGTGGGGCGGTCTGTAGTGAAACTTTCTGATTTTAAGAAAACGGTCGATGGTTGGTTGGATCTTGTGAAGGGCGGAGAAACCGCGATACCACTTCTTGCTGAAAAAATCATTAATGATTCGTTCTATCGGGAGTTTTTAAAAAAAGAGGATGAAACTACCGCTGATGATCGTTGTGGCAACTTGGACGAAATGATCAATGCGCTTCGTGAATTCGAAGAAGAGTATCCGGATCAAGGCCTTGATGCCTTTTTGCAAGATATTTCGCTCTTGACGGATGCGGATAAAAAGGTTGAGAACGTGAAGGATCGTGTGACGCTGATGACCATTCACATGGCGAAAGGTTTGGAATTTCATACGGTGCATATTGCGGGTTGTGACGATTGCATTTTCCCCTTGATCCGTGCGGGGGCTCTTATGCAGGAATCTGCCGAAGAGCGCAAAAAGCAAACGGAAGAGGAACGTCGCCTGTTTTATGTCGGCTGCACCCGGGCTAAAAAGCAATTATCCCTGTATCATGCGGAACGTCGTTTCTGGCAGGGGTCCATTCAGAATTTCCCGCCCTCCCGATTTTTGGAGGAACTAGATCCCCTGACCACCTCTGTGGAAGGACTTGAGGACTTTTCGGTATTGGCTCCTCTAT
>MNYL01000085.1 GCA_001873075.1 Fibrobacteres bacterium CG2_30_45_31
AAAAATAAATTTCGATAAAGTGTATCCAGAATCCACAGGAATTTTGATTTTGCCTCCATCACTAGAAATACTGGAACAACGATTACATTCTCGAGCCACAGACACAGAAAAAGTCATCAATCTCCGTCTGGAAAATGCAAAAAAAGAGATGGAATTTGCGCGCACTCATGGAAAATATGAATACACGATTATCAATGACAACTTGGAAAAATCAGCCAACGAGCTTCGAGAAATTCTAAGAAATTCTTAATCCGATTACTGCGGATCCATATCCAAACGCACTTCTACATTTCTAGGCACTCCGAGAGATTCTGACTTATAGAGAAGATCCGATAAGGCCTCCCGAATTGCCGAGGCGCTTTTTGCTTTCACCAAAAAATGCACCCAAAATATTTTTTGAACCATCGGGATATAGGCATCCACAGGGCCCAGCAATTGAATGTTCTCGGCCTTGGAAAGCTTTGAAGCAACACTTTCCGCAGCGTCTTTTAAAATTTTCTCGTCACGACATCCCATTTCTATTGCCGCCAATTTGCAAAATGGCGGATACAAAGCTTCGGACCTTTCTGACAATTCCAATTGGGCAAACCCAGAATAATTATGCGTGAGCGCAAAACGGACAATGGGATCCTCTGGATTTTGTGTCTGAAAAATAACTTGGGCTCCTTCTTCTGCACGACCCGCACGCCCTGCTGTTTGGCTCAACAACTGAAATAATCGTTCTCCAGTTCGAAAATCGGGCGATCCCGTTCCTGAATCAGCACCCACAACACCCACCAATTGCACATGAGGAAAGTCATGTCCTTTCGCCACCATCTGGGTCCCCAAAAGGATGGAATATTCCCTATCACGAAATGCCGTCAATATTTTTTCAGCGGCACCAATATTCTGAGTGGTATCTCGATCCATACGTACCAAAGTAGCGTTAGGAATCCATTCCAAAATTTCCTCTTCCAACTTTTCAATGGCACCACCCACCAATTCATAATCTTCGCAACCGCAATCGGCACAAGGCGTATTTAGTGGATAAAGGCGACCACAATAATGACATAACAAACCATTATGTTGTTTGTGATAAACCAAGGGAATATGACAATCTTTGCAATGCAAAGTCGCGCCACAATCCGCACACACTCGCGCCTTCGAAAATCCTCGTCGATTTAGAAGCACAATGGCTTGATTTCCTTGCTGCAAACAAGTCGAAAGTGCTTCTCTCAATTCGGAAGAAAGAAGCAATCCTGATTGTTGCAGTGGCGCCTTTCGATGCATGTCCACCACATGAATTTTCGGGAGTTTCATTTCTGTAGCACGTTTGGTAAGTGTCAGATACAACAAATGACCCGCACGGGCATTCTCAAAACTTTCCATCGACGGTGTCGCACTCCCAAGAACCACAAGAGCCCCATACTTGTGTGCAATATGAAACGCTAATTCGCGACAGTGGTACCTAGGCGAAGGATCCTGTTGTTTATACGACGAATCGTGTTCCTCATCCAAAATAACGAGATCAAAAGGAAACGGAGTCAAAATAGCACTACGCGTACCCAAAACAATTTGCGCCTTATTTTCCAATAGGGAAAGCCAAATTTCTCGTTTTCTGGGTGCAGAAAGTGCTGAATGAAGAATCGGGACATCAAAGCCCAAAAAGCTTGAAAAACGCGCTGCGGTCTGGGGAGTTAGCCCAATTTCAGGAACCAAAATCAAGACTCGTTTCCCTTGTGCTATCGCTCTTTGGGCAAGTTCCAAATAAACTCTCGTTTTACCGGAGCCCGTAACTCCATGCAATAGAGCCCCTCGAAAACCTTCAGTATCCAAAAGAGGAATTAATTTGTCTAAAGCCAAAGATTGTTCATTCGTCAACGGCGGTTGTACCGAAACCTCCAGTCTTTTAGGGACTTCAAGAGAAGTATCTTGCCCTTGACGAGAGAAAAAAACATCCAAATATTTGGCAATTTCATTGGGCCAAAAGACAAAAAGAGCTCGATTTGGAATGGAAAGATAATAGCGAGCGGTCCACTCCAAAATTTCCATATAGCGCTCATCAAAAACGTAATTCGAGGCATGGGCGACAGCTTCTTTCACATCAAAGGCCGGTGCATTCGTATGAACTTTCGCCACCAAACCAAGCGTAGCCTTCCGGTTCCCCAATTGCACCCACACAACACTCCCGCGTTGTATCGAACTTTCAAAAGCGATCCCGTATGTAAAAATCTGTGGGGCTTGCGGCAAATAAATCTCGCAAAAACGCAAAAACGATCCACAGGGAAGCAAGGAAGAAATGTCAGACGAAGCGGACGTCATTGGGATTTTTTTGGCCATAGCCCAAAAATAACCCTTTTTGTTTGTTTTTATAATACTCTTTTAGTTAGATTATCGTAAGCTTCCTCCCCTCTTTGAGGGGCCGTCCTACAATTGGAGATTTTATGAGCCTTTTGAATATTTTTAGACCTAAGTGGCAACATTCTGAACCAGAAGTTCGAGTCCAAGCTATACTCGCTCTCGGTCCAGAAAATCAAGATATTTTTGAAACAGCGGTAACTTCCGATGAAAACCCTGAAGTTCGTAGCGCCGCCGTCCGTAAACTCACAAGCATTACGTTCCTTCGTGAAATACTTCTTAAAGAATCCGACACGGACATTAAGCGACTTGCAGAAACGCGTATGCAAGAAGAAATTATCAAAACATTGAAGGGGCATCGCATTCCGGCAACGCAGAAAGAATTCGATTTGCTGAGTCAAGTTGCCAATACTCGATTTGTGGAAGATCTTCTCAGAAATATGCCCTCTTCGGAGCTTCGTCTTGCCTTGGTGAACCTTTGCAGTAAACAAGGTCCCCTTGCCCAAACTGCTTTGAAAGATGCAAAAGAAGAAATTGCTCAAGCGGCGCTCGCCCGTGTAGAAAGTGAAAGCCTTCTCCAAGATATTTTCCAGAATTCTCGCCATACTTCCGTGCGTCAAAAAGCCGGAGAACGCCTCAAAAAAGCAAGGGAATCCAAAGACAATGGTGAAAATGCAACCATGCTTTTGTTCCGCAAACGCGAAGCTTTGGTGCAACAAGCAAAGCGCCTCGCCGATGACAAAAAGTTCATGGACAAAGCTTCTGAATTTGCAAAGTTAATGATAGAAGCACAAGGCCTTGGCATGGGACCCGCTCAAGCCGATCTGGATGCCCTTTACCAAGATTTCCAAGAGAAGTGCGCTGCCGAAGTTAAACATATTGAAGCTGAGGAACAGGCTCGCGAAGCTAAAAAATCCAAGCACACGAGCTTATTGCAATTACTCGAAGAATTTGAAATGTTCGTCAACGAAGACAAAGTGCAAGACAATATGTCTCGCATAAAAAACATCATAGAACAATGGAAGCAAAATGGGGGCAATGAGGACACTCAGCTCGCCAAACGTTATGCATCGGCGTTCTCCCGTTTTCAACGAGCGTTAGCCACTCTCGAAGAAACTCAAGTTTCGCAGCAAAGTGTTTTACAAAGCAATGCTTCGCGCGAAGAAATTCTGGAGCAACTCAAACTCCTCACTGATAAAGAAGCCTCCGAGACTTTAGAGCGCCAAGTAAAGGGTCTTACTCGCAATTGGGAATCGCTTCCTCTACTAGAGGGCGAAGATCCCCAATTACAAACCTATAATGTTCTCCGTGATCAATTGAGTCAAAAGCTCAATGCCATGAGTGATGAATTAAGAAAATCATTTGAAGAAAAAACCACACAACTTAAAGCGATCATTGAGAGTATCAAACAGATTGATGAGAACGAGGATTTCCGCGAAATAGCAAAGATGTTAAGCGAAACCTATCGCCACTGGAAAGAAATCGTTGGTGAGGACAAGTACCGCTACCAAGAAATTTGGAAAGAATATCGTGAAGCCACCTCTCGTTTTCAAGAGATGCAACAATGGGAATCTTGGCATAACGAGCGCGATCGAGAAGCCATTCTTGAAGAAATGACTCTGCTTGCTAAGGAAGAGGCCAGCAAAGAGGTTCTTTTCAAGCTTCGCAATTTGAGCACCCAGTGGAAAAGTATTGGCCCAGTGGTAACCGCTCGTATGAACGAATTCCGCGACAATTTCCGTAATTTATTTGAAGAGATTATGTCGAAATGTGCGCCCCTTGTAGAAGAGCAAAATGCGGAACGCCAAAAGAATCTTGAAGAAAAAGAAAAGCTTTGCGCCCAAGCAGAATTACTCGCAAGCGATACCGCTGATAATTGGAAAGACAAATACAAAACCATGCAGCAACTCCAAGAAGATTGGAAAGCGGTGGGCCAAGTTCCCAAGGAAAATAATCAACCGCTGTGGGATCGTTTCCGGGCGGCATCCAACATTTTCTACACCCAACACAAAGAATTTTTGAAGAAAGAAGATGGCGAGCGCCAGAAAAATTACGAGAAAAAAGTTTTACTTTGCGAAAAAGCAGAACAACTCAAAGAATCCACGGATTGGAACGGAACGTCTAACAAATTAAAGCAACTCCAAGAAGAATGGAAAGAGACGGGTCCAGCACCCAAATCGCTTTCCGAGGAAATCTGGACTCGTTTCCGCACCGCTTGTGATGCCTTCTTTGAGCTGAAACGCGCTCACTTTGAAGAAATGGATGAAGTTAAAGAGGCAAATTTGGCAGCGAAAGAAGCCCTTTGTGCTCGTTTAGAAGCTTTGGATCTGGATCCGAATAATGCAGAAACAGTTCAAGCCGTACAACAAATTGAGACGGAATGGAAAGCTATTGGTATGGTTCCACGCAATAATGTGGATTCTCTCTGGGATCGATTCTGTGCGAGTTCAGACAAATTCCTAGACCGTCGTGCTGCAAGTGATCCTGCCATCAAAGCAGAAATTGAAACGGCAAAGAAACAGAAAGAAGCGATGTTAGAACAGGTTGTCACTCTTACGAACAACGCAGGGGCAAACCAAAGTGCAGACGCCGTTCGCGCGTTGCAACCCGAATGGAAAAATCTTCCTCGCTGCGGTACTGAAGAACAAGAACTCTACCGCCGCTTCCGTGAGGCTTGCGATGATTTTTTCAATAGTCGCCGCGATCAACTCGAAATTCAGGAACAAGCAAGAGAAAATAACCTTCAAAAGAAAAAAATGCTCTGCGAACAAGCGGAGCAACTTTTGGAAGGCATTAACAATGCGAACCTTCAAAATGTCATGAATGAAGTGAAACATTTGCGCCGCCTCTGGAAAGAAATCGGAGCAGTTCCTCGCGAACACTCTGACAAAATCTGGGCTCGATTCAACGCCGCCTGTGATGCCGTTTTCGCCAAGGGGCGTACAGATAGCAATGATTCGAAGGAACCTCAAGCTTAATTCGCCGAATGTACCCTCCTTGGACATCCCCCACTCGCGCTGCACAAATTCTTGCAGACGGTGGGGTCGTTGCAATCCCCACTGAGACCGTCTATGGACTCGCTGGGAACGCTTTTGATCCTAAGGCGTTGGCTAAAATTTTTGCGGCAAAAGAACGTCCGTTCTTTGATCCTTTGATTGTTCATATTTCTAAAATTGAAACGATTGAACTTATCGCAAAAGATATCCCCAAAGCCGCTTGGAAATTAGCAGAAGCTTATTGGCCAGGTCCTATGACTCTCGTGCTTCCTAAACAAGATTGCATTCCTGATTTAGCGACGAGCGCACTTTCTACGGTCGCTATTCGGTTTCCTAACCACAAGATTGCCCAAGAGATTATTTCTCTCGCAGGAGTTCCCTTAGCGGCACCCAGCGCGAATCTGTTTCAACACGTAAGCCCTACCACTGCAGAACATGTAGCAGAGCAGCTGGGAAATCGTATTGATGGCATTGTCGATGGTGGCCCTTGTTCCGTAGGCGTAGAAAGTACGATTATCGCTTTTACAGAGGGAAACCCCGTAGTACTGCGTCCTGGTGCCATTACTCCAGAAATGATTATTAAAATAGCAGATTCGCTCACAATCAAACAATCTGTATCCAGCCCAGGAAAAGCAATGCCTGCCCCCGGAATGATGGACAAGCATTATCAACCTCGAATCCCTCTTTTTTATGGCGAGATTCCGACAGAAGCGACTCTCCCCCCTCATACCGTACGCATCGCCTTTGGCAATACAAAATCACGCATTGATGCCACTTTGAACTTATCACCTACAGGGAATTTGACGGAAGCAACCGCAAACCTGTACGCATTTATGCGCTCCCTGGATAAAGAAACATACGATTTAATTCTTGTAGACCCCATCCCTGATGAGGGCATAGGAATCGCTTGCAACGATCGCCTTAGAAGGGCGTCTTTGAAATATTTTCCTTCACAAAACTAGAAGAAGCGGCACCAAAGTGCCACCATTCCGAGGCAAGCGAAATAAAACCTGCCCGACGCATCACGGAACGGAGCAAGTTACGATTTGCCACTTGAACTTTTGTCAATCGCCCCCTCTTAAGAGCCTCCGCTTCCCCTTTATAACCGGCGCAATACTCGAAAGAATCAAAAGGAGTCCCCATATCTAAGGATTTTCCATTTTCATCTTCGATAGTCAAATCAATAGCATAGCCGTAATTGTGTAAACTTCCATTCGAAGGGCTACTCACATAATTTGAAAACGGCGTACCACGAACTTGAGCTCGCAACGATTCTTGAGCGTATAAAGGTCTGGCCGCATCATAAATTCGTAAACGATACCGAGGAGCCTCCCTGCTTAGAATTCGAATGGCAGCGAGCAATTTTTTAGCTGCATCCTTATGCAAAAAAGCACGAGCAGATCCACAATAAAGATCGTGCCCTGTCATATTGTCAAAAGTTGCGTAAAATTAGAATCTTGAATAGCCCAATTCAACCAC
>MNYL01000121.1 GCA_001873075.1 Fibrobacteres bacterium CG2_30_45_31
CCATTTATTATTGATTGCCTTAGAAATTCGGATATAAATAATTGCAAGGCAAATACCGGAGAGTAAAGTAATGCTAAAGAAAATGGACCACAGTAAACACAAGAGAATATTTTCTGGAAAAAGAGAATACAAAACGGTAGCAGGTACAAGGGCAAGTGATACCACAGTAAAAAGCCGGAGGAAAATAAGTAATGCAGGAGCATTTTTTGCATCCCCATTTTTTACATATCGACGAAGCGACCAAAGTAAAAAAAGAGTTCCCAACGTAAAGCACAAAAAAAGACCCGCTTGCACTAAATCTAAAACCGTTCGTACTGGATCAAAAATTTTCAACCAACCCGAGAAGTCCATGGCAATCAAACCAGCATAAAGCACCGAAAGCAGCGGAGCCACAAACACGGAGAGAATCGCCAATACGACTGGAAATTTTACCGGGTATTTCACAAGCCTAGCTCCGTTAAATCATCTCTAAAGACCAAAAGAACCGAATTCTGATTCACTACTTCAAATCGTTCGCCATTCACTTCCAATTCATACGCATTCGCATGTAAGTACAATGCCTGATCCCCTTCTTTAACTTGTAACGGGACATAATTGACCGTATCGGCATTTTCTTTCAAGAAGGAATCCGCATCCTCTCTGGGGATAGGATAACCCGGCCCTACTTTCACCACCAATCCAGTATGAACCGCATCTCTTTCTTTCACACTCGAAGGAAGGTATAAACCACTCCCCGTTTTACTGGAAGAGGCAATAGGCTTAATTAATACTCTATCCCCAATAACCACTAGATTTTTAACATTTTCTGTCATGTCATAAAAGATAGAAATAGGGCAACTCAAAAATATCAAACGATGTTACAAAAGAGAATAGGTATATTGGTAAAGCACGATGAGAGAAATAGAAATCATAATTATGGCAACTATCATTGCCATGCTAACGATACTGATTGTGTCCACGAGAGGCCGATCCCTTTTGCGAGTTTTCTTTTTGCACTTTTCTCTTTCGCAAAAACGCCGAATTATTATTGTAATAATGGTTATTTCTGTCCTTGCCCTTGTACTTCAAATCTCATGGAAAAATTCAACCCCTCACGAAAAACTTGTTTCTTCCATGCATCTCGTATCCAACGACTCTTTACTTCAATCTCTGGGTGCAACTCAAATACAGGCATTAAAAAATATTGACGTTCTCCGCATAGATACAAGTATATCATTCAAAAAGATTCGTCCTGAAATCGCCTATGTCATCCCCTCCGTTATCAAATCATTTCAAGTGATCGCAAAAAAATATTTTATACCAGAAATTGCAAGCATTCCTCAGAATAACTCAATCGTATTTCATACAACACAAACAAATATTTCTACATCGCAAGGACTCCGACTCAAACACCTTCTTCAAAAAAAACTGGGAACGGACTATGCAATTTCTCTCCGCAAAGACAAAAAAAATTTTCAATTTTTGAAAATCGAATATAGGGGGCAACCGTGGAATAATGAAAAGCTTCTTTCTGTTCCTGTTCTCGAAGCTGCCGTAGCGGAAAAAGTAGAGCCGGCCCTACTGATGGCCTGGGTCCAAGCAACATCGCATTTCAACATAGGTTATAAAGATGACAATGGAAATCAAGGTTTGTTGGCCCTGGACTCCGGTTCGGGGTTTGAACAACTACGTGTAGGCGCTCATCTTCTTCATCAACGTCTCGAAAAGCATATTAACGTCCAAGATGCACTCGCGTCCATTTACCTAGGTGAAGAAAGTTTACGACGCAAGGAATGGTGGAAAGACCCTTTAGCAAAGGCTTGGGTAGAGCAAATTCTCGTAAATGCTCAAGATTACCGTCAAAGAGGACTCTTTTTAACTCATTGAAATGCAACGGGTTAACGATTCGCTTGTTTTCTTTACTTTAATATGCTATTATATATAGTGTCCTGATAAGACAAAAAATCGCTGGGAAGAAAACCCTAGCAAGGAGATAAAATGAATAATCAGAACATCTGGGCGAGTTATAGGCTCGAAGAACCAGAAAGCACTTGGGAGAGGGATTTTTCTTTCACCACTAACCACGAATCCGACGAAAATGGAGAGCCGTGGTGGTACGATGAAAAATAACTCTAACACTTAAGCATAAACATGACCCCGGCACTCACGCTGGGGTTTTGATTTTTAAACGCTTCAAAACTATATTTGCGCCGTGATTCAGGTACAAAACATTTGCAAAGATTTTGGTTCCCAAACGCTTTTCAAGGATGCGAGTTTTCTCGTTTCTCCAGGCGAACGCGTTGGGTTAGTCGGTCGTAATGGTTGTGGAAAATCCACACTTTTCAAAATCATTCTCAAAGAAGATGATCTAGATGGTGGGGTTATTAATATCCCGAAAAATTATACATTCGGGCATCTCAGCCAGCACCTTCATTTTACTCATCCTACTGTTGAAGAAGAAGCTTGCTCCGTTCTTAAAGTCAACGAAGATGGCTGGTTGGAGACACACAAAGTCGAAGCGATCCTTTTTGGTTTAGGATTTGATGAAAAGTGGATGGACAAAAGTCCCAGCTTACTTTCTGGTGGATTCCAAATTCGACTCAACTTAGCGAAAGTTCTCGCTTCTGAACCCAATATGCTTTTGCTAGATGAACCGACGAACTACTTGGACATTGTGTCTACTCGTTGGCTTGCAAAATTTCTTCGCAGTTGGAAAGGCGAATTATTGTTGATCACCCATGATCGAAAATTCATGGACAGCGTTTGTACGCATACGGTGGGTATTCACCGAAAAAAAATGCGCAAAGTTCAAGGTTCTGTTGCCAAGCTAAAAGAAACGATCGCCACCGAAGAAGATGTCACACTACGCACTCAAGAAAACGATGCAAAAAAGCGAGAACAACTAGAAAAATTCATTACCCGTTTTAGAGCCCAGGCTTCAAAGGCTTCCGCAGTTCAATCCAAAGTAAAAGCCGTTGAGAAATTGTCTACCGTAGAAAGATTCGAACACGAACGAAGTTTAGACTTTATGTTTAATGAAGCTCCGTTCCCAGGCAAGCGTATGATGCAACTCAAAAACTTGTCCTTCTGTTTTCCTGATGGCCCCATTTTAATCAACGATTTAACGGCTGAAATTTTTAAGGGCGATCGCATCGGTATTATCGGGCCGAATGGTCGTGGCAAGACGACCCTTTTGAATTTAATTGCGAATGAATTAAAACCCATTGAAGGTTCTATTGAACTCAACCCAAATGTGGTTTTAAATTATTTCGGACAAACTAATATTAATCGTCTCAACCTTGACAACAATGTTGAAGAAGAAATTCAAGCAGCGGTCAAAGATAACGCACGAGGCAAAGCCCGTAGTCTCGCTGGCCTGATGATGTTTTCTGGTGATGCAGCCCTTAAGAAAATCAAAGTGCTTTCTGGTGGGGAACGAAGCCGTGTTTTATTAGGAAAAATTCTAGCAACCGCCTGTAACTTACTTCTCTTAGATGAGCCCACAAACCACTTGGACATGGAAAGCATCGAAAGTTTAATTGATGCTCTCGAAGATTACCAGGGGACGGCAATTGTGGTCACTCATGACGAAGAATTATTACATGCATTCGCCACTCGATTGATTGTATTTGACGGTGGTGAATGTTTTATGTTTGATGGAACCTACCAAGACTTTCTGGATCGTGTCGGGTGGGTGGATGAAAAGAGTGATTCTGTTTCTAAGCTCCCTCCGCAAAGCAAATCCGAACCCACAACAATTATCCCCGCTGCGGGAAAAGATAAAGACAGTCGAAAAGCTCGTGCAGATTATATTGCAGAACGATCGAAAGTCATTAAGCCCCTAGAAAAAAAGTTGTCATCCCTTGAAGAAGAAATCAAGCGCTATGAAGCACAAACAGGGCCTTTGGAAGAAGACTTGGTAAAAGCTTCAGAACAAGGCAACGGTGTACTTATCGCAAAAGTGGCAAAAGACCTTGATGATATTAAAGTCAAAATCGACGGATGCTATGCTAGTTGGGATAAAACGAATGCCGAACTTGAGATTGCGAAAAACCAATATCCTTTAGAATAATGGCTCTTCGCATTTTTATGTCTTACTTACTTATCCGCTGAATTCCCCAGACCGCACTTTCACTCTTTTTTGAAACTTGCGTTTTTGCCACTTTAATTCTGAAATCAAACTTGGCAATATAGGCACCTGTACCAGCAAGTCGACCGCTTTTGCTACGTGTATTCCATGCAAAATACAGATTTCCTGGATGCTTCGTACAATCTCCATTAAAGATGGAGTCTGCGCAAGAAACGCTTCCCTTCGCCGAATTGACATAGCCACCCAGGTTCGTGAAGTAATACGATTCATACACAATTTGAATATCTTTTAATGAAATATTCTGAGCCGCATCTGTGGTCAAAAGCAATTCGCTCATATCATAACGAACTAAAAAACCTGGGAGCCCAACAGCGTCTTCGGCCTCTGCGAATGTGTATTCCAAAGGAATTGAGGACACAATGGTCCCTGCCGTATTTTCTGGAGGAGCCAATTCAGGTTCAACATTAATCAAGGTAGAAGAAGTCACCTTGACAAACTGTTCTCCAACAATGCGCACCCATGGATTATTAATATGAGAAACATTTCCACTTAAATCACGACCCACTCCTGGTGCAAAGCGAACACTGTCACCGACAGAGGGAAGAGCTCCATTCTTATCATAGAAGTAAACATCATAACGATAATTTCCAGGCTGTCTTGATCCAGAATTCACATACAAGTCTCCTGCACGTTGAACCCCCTCTCGCCAAATTTTGAATTCAAAAAGGCTATCGAATGGAATTTGGGTTTCTTCCAACGACTCACTAAATACCAAGGTCAGGATACTCAGGTTTTCACCTTTGGTAGTCACTACAGCACTGTTCAGTACAGGACCGATCTTATCTGCAATCAAACCTGTAATTTCAAATGGCATTACATGTCCCGAATCCGTTCCTTCTTTAGGAACATAGGTAAACCAAGTTTTTGCACTCCCAGAATAGGTAGAACCCTGAAGTCCTGTAAAGCGAGCAGATAACAGAGAATCCGAAGTTATAATGATACTAGAATCTGCCCCAATATATTTGTCAACCAAGGTTGAATCTAAGAAATGCCAAGTAGAATCAGCAAATAACCAAGCTAAAGAATCAGGCACATCCTCTCCTTCCAAAGCACTACTATACTTCAGAATCAAGCTATCAGCCACACCATCTCCATTGCGGTCATGCATTTCCGCATAATCAAGATAAGGCACAGGAGGTTCTGCAAAATTAATGTGCTCCCATGTCAGCTCATTTGCCACAGTCGCACCAGACACAGTGAATGAGCCATTCACAATAGTGGTAGTTCCCATAACAAAGAAGGTGGCATAGCCTCCACTCAAAGTGATGGATGAAATTTTATTCCCAGAAGAGTCCAAAAAGACCAACGAATCGTTCGTCGTTAAAGAAAGTATTTCATCACAACCTGAATTACATAAAGACCCGCTATAATAAATCATCACACGAACTTCATATGGTACAAAAGCCCATTCGCCGAGAGTTACCGAATCGGCATCTATTTCATTACCCAAAGAATCAGCAAAAGCGATATTGGGTAGCGGATATGCTGGCACCGTAAAAGAGATTTCAGAAGAAAGCGATGGATCGGAGGCCAGATAAAAAGAGAGGTAATAAGTGCCAGGAGCAAGCGAACGGTGTGCAACAATTGCATTCGTATCAATAACAAAACTCGCCATATTCTCAGAAATAGTAATCCCTCCATAATTCACTCCGCTGTTCAGAATCACGCCATTAACACCCAAAGATCCTCCCAACAACGTAAAGACCGATGCCGCTAAAGTCGTATCGACTTTCCCCGTACTGGAAAGATCACAGCTCAGAGATTTGTCCTTGAGAATCTGCCAGATTTCATATTGAATGGTGCCGTCAGTGGTGGAAATATTCACTGGATAATAAGATTTCTCTGTCTCCAAATTAATGGAAGTGCGCATTTTGAAGTTAGAACCTGTCGCATTGCGTTCGGAGAAGAAAATACGGAATGGATAGGTTTCACCCTCCGTCAGACCAAGCGTATCAAGCGCCACAGCCCCTTTCTCAGGATTATGCACACCACCAAGATCCACAACAAGTCGATCATTAATGAACACCCAGACATCATCATCTCCACGGAATTCAAAAAATTGTCCCTTGACATACTGGAACTGCGCTTGGATTTTCATGGAAAAACTGTAATTATGATATAATGTTCCATGATAATTATCGGCACCCTGCAAGGTCGAATCGTACTTGGGATTCAGCACCGTGTTTGCCGAGTCCAAGTAGCGGAAATTATCCAACGGGAAAAAGCCTCCCTCTGCGTTACTTCCAGAAATATCCGCAAGCCAAAAGCCATCATCATCCAAAGAAAGATCAATGTCATGACAAGTGGCATTTGTATACGAGTTCCCGTTTTTCTCTGCGACCACCACAGGAATGAACCATTTGTCAAGCTCACGTCCGGCAGAACACTTGTCCCAAGGGAAGGAAAGAGAATCAACACGCAACGGAACCTGCTCAGCACCCAAAGTATCTTGCACCATTCCGGTAACCAAACCGCCGCACGTCTTGTAAACTGTGCCATTAAAGGTTACCTCCGTATAGGCATTCCCGTTGTATACACCCCCGAAATCAATATCCACACTGTCAGGACGCGCTTCCCCTGCCCAATCCAACATCATCGCTGAAATAGTAAGTGTTGGACAAACGCCGAGACGCCCCGGATATTTTGAAT
>MNYL01000156.1 GCA_001873075.1 Fibrobacteres bacterium CG2_30_45_31
ACCGACATTTTTTTCAATTCCGTCACGCAACGGGACAGCACCATGGGTCTCGACTCCGCCGTGCCCTTACTTCAAAAAGAATTTCTGAGGATTCTGTTTATCAAATAGCGCCCTTTAGCCTTTAAGTTTTGCACATTTCGCGCAAAGACCAAATGCGTAGACGCGCGTCTCTTTGAGGACGAAACCTGTTGGGAGCTTTTTGCGAATGTCTTCCGGGGCCATAAAAATGTCAAAAACGCCTCCACATTTTTCGCACTCAAAATGAAGGTGGGGGGAGATGTCTGCATCGTAGCGAATGTAGCCCTCGCCGAGATCCAAAGAAATGACGAGTCCGTTTTCTTTGAGCAGTTGAAGTGTGTTGTAAACCGTGGTTTTGGAAAGCGTTGGAATTTCTGGCGCAAGGTCGTTGAAGATTGTCTCCACGGTAGGGTGATTTTTCCTTTGACGGAGATAATCCAAAATACGCATCCGCTGTATTGAGGGACGAATGTTGCTAGTTAATAAGGATTCGATGGCAGATGGCATGGCGAGACCTTTTGTTGCTTGTGCCTCTCTCTTTCTGTTGGCCAAATTTATTAATAAAAAAGCCCACCGAAGCGGTGTTCAAAAATAGAACATTTTGTTTCGATGGGATTATCAATAAATTTCCAGATTATTTGAAATAGCGAGTCAAAAGCCCTTGGAAGATGGATCCATGTCGCGCTTCGTCCTTGCACATTTCATGCACGGTGTCGTGAATGGCATCATAATCCAGTTGCTTTGCACGTTTCGCGAGAGTGAGTTTCCCTTGGCAAGCACCCGCTTCTGCAGCGATGCGGAGTTCGAGATTCTTTTTGGTATCAGGGAAAACGACTTCCCCTAAAAGTTCTGCGAACTTCGAGGCGTGTTCGGCTTCTTCAAAAGCGATGCGCTTGTAAGCTTCGGCGACTTCTGGGTATCCTTCGCGATCCGCTTCTCGGCTCATCGCGAGATACATACCGACTTCTGTACATTCTCCGGCAAAGTTCTCTCGTAGTCCCTGGACTACTTCAGCATCAAGACCCTGAGCGACACCGATTTTATGAGCATCAGCCCATACAATCTTGCCACTGGTCGCCGAGTCTTCTTTAAGAACGAACTTGGACTTAGGCGCCTTACACTGAGGGCAAACATCCGGAGCTTCCGGGCCCATGTGAACATAACCGCAGACTGAACAAATCCATACTTTCATCTTTTTCTCCTATTCCGTAACATAACGGGGTTATTTAATAATTTGTAATTATTACAATAATATAATTATTACAAATAAAAAACAAGCAAGAAAATAAATTTTTAGATTTTTTTTGAATTAACAAGCCCTTCTAAAATGACTCTTGCAAAAAAAGCCCCTCTTTGCAGAGAAGCTTTTTAAAATTTCAAATTTTCTTAGATGTGCTATTTAAAGTTCAATGAATCGAGCACTTCGTTGGGACCGATAATAAAAAGTACATCCTGATCGCGCAAAATATAGTCCGCGATATTTCCAATCTTGGGCGTCGTTTCCAGAGGATCGCGAATTGCAATGACCTGAATGCCCCATTTGTTTGTTAGAGAAAGGTCTTTCAAGGTTTTGCCAACAAACGTATCCGGGCATACGAGCTCAATGATTGAGAATCCATCCATGAAAGGCAAGTAGTCCAGCATATTCGGGCGGTTCATGCGCTCCGCAAGAGAAATCGCCATATCACGTTCCGGGTGAAAAATATCCGAAACCCCAAGCTTTTCTAAAATCGAGGTATGTGCGGGACTAGAACTTTTGGCTATGATATGTTTGACGCCTAGCTCTTTCAGATTAAGCACTGTTAAAAGGGAGGCTTCTAAATCATCGCCGATACAGCATACAACGCTATCCACTTTAGCGAGCGGTAGATTCACCAACTGCTGTTTGCGAGTACCATCAGCAACGACTGCCTGTGCTACCGAAGAGGTGATATCCTGAATCTTAGAGGCGTTCTTATCAATAGCAAGCACATCATGGCCGAGTGCGGTGAGATGGCGAGAAAGGAAATAGCCTGAATTGCCGAGACCAATAACGACGAATTGTTTTGTTGTCATAATTCAAATATAGGAATTGAGAGGTTCTTTAACCCACCATGATATTCTCTTCTGCGTACCAAGCCCCCGTATCTGCTTTTTTGATCACCGCAGAAATAAGGAACAAAGCCCCCAGACGCCCAATAAACATGACCATACAAATAATCAACCGACCGGCATCAGTAAGTTCTGGTGTAAGCCCCATGGAAAGTCCGCAGGTGGCATAGGCACTGATGACTTCAAAGAGCACCTTTAAAAAGGGTGTGTTGCTACTGCTATAATGGGTCCCCGAATATTCTGTTTGGAGTAGGATAATCGTAAAGACAACAACGATAAGAATGGAGACCACGAAAATGCGCACTGCCTTGTCGACAGTTTCTTCGGGGATGGTCCTCCCCAAAACCTGTGTCTTTTCGCGCCCCAGCAATCGATTGAAGCCCAAAAGCGCAATAAGGGCTGCTGTGGTTGTTTTAATGCCGCCGCCGCAACTGCCTGGGTTGGCTCCTACAAACATGAGAATGGCAATCAAGAAGAGTGTGCCGCCTCCGAGAGAGAGCAAGTTGAGAGTATTGAACCCTGCTGTCCGTGAGGAAACGGAGATAAACAGGGCTGATGTTAATTTTTGAATGAAGGTAGTCCCTAAGGCCGGGGTATGCCATTCCATGAGAAGAACGGAAACGGTGCCCGCGACTATCAGAATAACGGTACAGAAAAAAGCGATCTTGGTGTGGAGCGAAATTCTTTGAATAGTTCGAGTCTTGAAATTGAACAGATAGCGGGCTTCTGAAATGGCAAGAAAACCGAAGCCACCCGCGATGATGAGAAGGCTTGTGGCGATGTTCATCACAGGGTTAAATTGAAAACGCACGAGAGAATCAGCCCAAGGGGCAAAGCCCACATTGCAAAAAGAACTGACTGAATGAAACACCGCATAGAGAATTCGAGTGCCAATGGATAAATCAGAGAATTCCAAAAAGAAAATGATCGCCCCGAAGGCTTCAATCAGGAGGGTAAAAGGAATGACAGCCCAAAGTACTTTGACGGAATCAATGCGTCCATCCTGAGTGAAATTTTCCTGAAGCATCACCTGCTGGTTAAAACCAGGACGCATACCGGAAATCAAAAGAAGGGCAGTAGAAAAGGTCATGATACCGAGGCCGCCCACTTGCATAAGGAACGTGATCACCCAGAGGCCGGTATCAGAAAATACCGCTCTGATATCAAGAACTGAGAGTCCTGTGACACAGACTGCAGAAGTGGAAGTGAACAGAGCATCAATGAATCTTATGGGCACTTTGGTGGAAATTGGCAAACTCAGGAGAAGCGTTCCGATGACGATGGTCATGAGATAACCAAAAATCACGAGGTATATCGGATTTTTCAGCTTGCGCTTGGCAACTATATCTGCAAAAGGCTTATCAATGTAACGAGTACGAAGCATTGGGCCAAATGTATAAAAAATATATAAACGTATAGAAAGATATATGGCTTGGGAGGATGCTCGAATTTGCTAAGTTTGGGTTCATGGGTAACATCCGTACTATTATGATGCCTGTAGCAATTATTGCGGGTATTTTAATCCCTCAGGCAGAGGTTCTGTCTTTTTTGCTGCCATACCTCATCGGCACCATGATGGTATTGACTTTTATTGAAAAAGTCCCCAAACAAGAGCATGGGGTGACGTGTAAGATTGAACTTCGCGCATTGGGGGTGAGTCTTATTTTGGTTTCGCTGTTGTTCGGTCTTCACTATTTCTTTGGTTTGCCGAAGGCGGTGATGCTCGGTGGTATGATTATTTGTCTTTGCCCGCCAGCCAATGCGGCCCCTGCGATGGCTAAAATTTTGGGTGGGAACCCGGTGCTGGTGCTTAAAATTTTGATTTCTGGACATGTGATCGCTTGCTTTACCATCCCACTTATTTTTGGCTATTTCACGGGTACGGGGGAGAATTTTTTAGAAATGGCTCGCCGCATTTTTAATTCCATTCAGCCGATTATTACGATTCCCTTGGCACTGGCCTTGGGGCTTAGGAGTTTTTACCCGGAATTTGCGGAGAAGATTGCCAAGTTCCAGAAGTACACGCTTGTGATTTGGGGTATTTCTGTTTTTGTGATTTTAAGTAAAGCGAGTTATGATATTCGTGAAATGGGATTCGCTCGGCTTTGGGCATCGGGGGAGTTTCAAATGGTGACAGGACTTTCTGCGATACTTTGTGCGTTACTTTTTTTCTTGGGCTGGTTTTTTGAACGCAAAGAACACCCGATTGAAGGGTCCCAAAGTATGGGGCAAAAGAATACGACGCTCATCATTTGGATTTCCCAGATGTACGCGGGACCTGTGGCAGCGCTAGGCCCGGTGTGCTATGTAGTGTGGCAGAATTTGGCGCTTAGTTGGATGAGTCGCGACAAGAAGCGTAAATAGCGATTTGTCGTTCGGTAATTTTATCCCAATCAAAATATTCGCGGACATGGGCCTCGGCACCTTGCAGGAGCTGTGCAGAAAGTTGAGGGTCGGCGGCGATTCTTTCAAAAGCACTGACGAGAGCGTCAACGTCTTTTTCGGGAACAAGTAACCCCGTCTTTTCGTGAATCACCACATCAGAGATTCCGCCCACATCGCTCGCAATCACGGGGAGGCCATATTCCATGGCTTCGATGAGTACGACTCCAAGGCCCTCTGTATCGCCTTTGCTATCAACGATGGCGGGGAGTACAAAACAATTCGCGGTTTTATATTCGGTGGCTAAAGCTTCCGCACTGAGAGAACCTGTGAATAAGACGGTTTGAGGTGCGATGGTCTTCGCTAGATTTTGTAGCGCTGGCGTGAGATCGCCTTTACCCACAATGCGAACTTCAAAACGATTCGGGTCGAGTTTACTTGCCGCGCGAATGAGATATTCGAGACCCTTGCGTTCAATGTGGCGCCCTACAAAAAGAATGCGAAACTTGTCCAAGCAAGGATGGGTTTCAAAAGTGGCCGCCCTGGAAAGTGTTGTACCGTAAGGGTTCCATTCTACCTTACAGCCGCGGACTTCTTGGATACGGGAAGCGGTGAAATGACTGATGGCAACAATCGTATTCCCCTGCCCAATGATAAATTTCATGATGGGACGGATCCATCTTTTTTTGCGCAATAACAACAGTTCGGCCCCATAAAAATGGAGTACCAACGGAATGTGGAAAAGTTTGCAGGCACCGAGAGCGATCAAAGCGTGGGGAAAGGGCCAATGGGCATGAATGACATCAAAGTGTTCACGATGCGCGAGTTGAATACATTTGAAAAAACCGCTGATGCAGTAAGGAATCGCTAAAAGCTGCATCCAAGGCTTCCCTGCCATTTTGCTGGGAGCTCCTTCATCGTGGGTTAGTATTTCAAGAGCCCGCGTTGCATAACGGAAACGATGCACCGCCACGCCGTCAATGGTATGACTTTTGAGCCCCTGATAGGAAGGAGCCATCACCTCAATCTGAACACCGGCGCGTACCAGGTGGGCTACCGATTTGCGCAACCAAGGGACTTCGGCATCGGTATGAAAGCGCGGATAAACGGAAGCGATAAAGAGAATTTTCATGGGGTAGGGCTTTTTTCAGGGCGAGCCAAACAAGCGGGGTACACAAAAGCTTTAATGCCCTGGTTTAACGTTTCGGAAACATCTCCGATGGTGAGTCGACAGAATTCTTGAATTCTCCCTTTGAGGCGGTACCACCCTTGCATCTCTGAATCCAGAAGCAAAAGACCGATTCCACTATTTCCTTGTAAAAGGCCATAACTATCCGAACCTCGATTTTTCGTGGCAAGGCTTTTTAAAAAAGCTTTCCAAAAATCATATTCCGCATTTTCATCTTTCAATGTCCCACGCACTTTCACAAAATTCACTTCAATGTACACAAAGAAACCATGAGCTTCATCGGTACGAATCATTTCTTCTTGAATGCGTAATTCAAAAAGGTCTGCAGGATAGACGGTAATCCCGTACTTCTGTTTTTTGATCCAATTAAAAAGAAAATCCTCAATCATGAGATAGAATTTAGTCTATTTTATGCGTATGCAAAGATTGCTCAAATTGAAAAAAGCCCTGAAGGGTAGCCTGATGGCGGTATGCTCAGAGGCGTACAAGACAGGAAAGACTTCTATTGGTCGTGGGCGTCCTTTGACTCCCGCAGAGATTCAGATACTCGCCAATAATGGCAATCATTGTGATGACTGGTCCTTGGTGACTGTCGATACGGCCTTTACTCCAGACCGGGTCTTTCAATCCTTCTTTGTGGGTCATGTACAGTTGCCTGCTTTTTATGGCACTGTTTTGATGCCTGGGGATGTTTCATTCCCCACCGGTATTTACTCCAGCATGGTGCATGATTGCATCATTGAGAACGCTCTTATTCATCATGTGTCCCTGCTTTCGAATATTTGGGTGCGCCAGGGCGCTGTGATTCAGAATGTGGGTACCATGGTGGCGAACGGGAAAGCGCATTATCAAATCGGGGCAGAAATTGCAATCGGCAATGAAATGGGGGGGCGTAAGATTCGCGTGTTCCCAGACATGACTCCTGATTTGGTGGAAATTCAATTATTCAATAGAGCGGATGCAGAAGTGCAGGCTTCATTTGTACAACAACTCGATGTTTGGCGGGGAGAAATCGTAATTCCTTATGGCGTTGTAGATAAAAACGCCGTCATCTCTAATACGAATATTGTGCGTAACAGCTGGATTGGTGCGCATG
>MNYL01000016.1:0-6812 GCA_001873075.1 Fibrobacteres bacterium CG2_30_45_31
GCCCTAGTAACTTACTTTATTGGACCGTTTCCATAAATTAAAGGCATCTAGAGAATTCCCTGTAGTACATTGAAAAACTTTCAGAAGTCTTTTAGAATAAGGCAATCCTAATTCATTGTATATCTCTTCATCAGAAAAGTGAACGCCTGGAACCGCAGCATCAAAACGTGTAGCAGCGAAGAACAAAACTTTTAATTTTGCCCAGCAAATTGCGGAATAGCACATAGGACATGGTTCAGCACTGCTATAAATTACGCAATAAGAAACATCACCAGGCTGATCAAGAAGAGAATCTTCTTTTTTGATTTCGCCAAGATCAAAAACGCCTAATGATTTACAAGCACTTCTTATGGTCATCACTTCTGCATGAGCGGTAGGGTCCTTCGTTAAAGTCACCTGATTATGATTTTTCCAATACCTAATAATCTGATTTGTGTCCTTATCGATTTGCAAGAGAAGTGCGCCAAATGGCCCCCCTTTATCATTTACAGAATTCAATGCCGTCTCGCAGGCCATGTGCATCCAAACATCACTCCCGCGCTCAATGCCGAGGTAAAGATTATTTGCTTTTATATTTGCTTTTTGAATCTGAAAATTTTTGTACTCATCGCTATTATCAAGTGTACAAGAAGGTTCGTAACCATCCCAGGATTCATAACTACTGGCATTGGTGTATTCTGGTGGAAATTCATAAATAGTAGGTTCTTCAACTAGGATTGGGTCTGAAAAATAAGAGTCAAAGACTTGCGATTTTTCATTTTTAAAATTTTGTTTATTAATCATATTTTCTCTGCATTCTAAAATTGAGAGAATCGCGGGATGAATTTATCTACAACATCTGTATAAAAAGAATGAACTTTTATTTAAGCGTGTTCAACTAAATTAGTTTTCACGTCGTCATAAAATTTTGCGATGCTGGTTTGCACATACGGGAAAAGCCATAAAAAGCCGACTCCCAAAGTAAGAACACAAAGCAAAAACCAACCCACAAACCTCAACTGAAGACAAACAAACTTCCATTTGTATCCCTTCATCATCGCCTTGCTTTTACGAATGGCTTCCATGACTCCAATGGAATGATCATCAGCCAAAATATAAAAAGTCATGGCATAAGAAATTGCGGCAATTATACCTGGAACGATCAACAACAGAGCCCAAAGACAAGAAAATAATATCGTCAAAAAATAGGCTCCAAAAGCCGTTCCAAAGCGGTCAAATCCCAGAAATAGTTGATCAACGGATACATTTTCGTTTCTTGAAACAGAGAGAAAAAAGATCGCAAGACCTAGTAGAAAGGGTCCCACTAAGAGGGTTGTTGCAACACTACTCAGTAGCTGAGCCACCTCGCCAAAAGGAAGGAATCCCAGTCCGAGATTGGCGGCAAATAAGATAACCAGATAAATAAGAAAAACAGCTATAGCAGTCCCCCATTTGCCTTTCAAAGACTGTTTTGCCGCCTGCATAAGCACTGCATTTTCTGTTTTCATTTATCATTCTCCTGTTTGCTTCTGTTAATAACAATATATTTTATTAAATGGAAACATTCTATGATTATTCAATAATGATTTGATATTTATAAAGTAAACCATCGAGATTGAACGCTGAAAACTTAGCGTGCTTCAATTTATTATTCTCAGGATCAATGGTAAAATTTTTTGCCATCCTGAAATCGGCCTTCTCTAGTATCGTTTTTGAAAAATGAGTTCCTGTGAGATCACAGTCCAAAAAGACCGCTCCTGATAAGTCCGTTTCCGAGAAATCAGTTTCTTTCAAGGAACAGCGATTAAAATTCGTCTTTTTTAATTTGGTTCCAAAAAATGAAGAATAGTCCAGATAACAGTCATCAAAAGCAAAAGAGAACATAAACTTATTGCATTCCGAAAAATTAACGCCCAAAAGTTTACTTTCCTTGAAATGGGCATTTCTAAATCCAGTCCCACCCACCACCGTTAACGAAAAATTACAGCAGATAAATTCACAGGTTTCAAAATCATTCCCCCGTATATCGCTTTTTGTGAAGTTGCATCCCACAAACTTGCATTTAATAAAACTCCGATCTCTCAGTTTTTTTTCAGAATAATCAACACCACTAAATTCTTTATTTTCATGTATCACTATATCCGACATAGCCATCCTTTTTATCCCTACCACATGATCCAACTAAAAAACATTTTCTCGGCCGCAGAAGGCACCAAGCTTTATTATTTTATTCTTCTTTAAACTTTACAAAAAAAAATCTGAGAATACACAAGAAGAATAAATCAGCTTTGCAATAGCCTCTGTTTTTTCTGTTCTTTATCCCCAATATAGACTTGATTGTGTGTCGACTTAGATTACAGGGCACCTCTAAAAATTCCTTTTCTGCAAAATTGGCTGTGGCACATCACCATAGTTCGTTGCTCAAAGTGGCGCATAACACAATTATTCACCACTTTTCGCGCCTGCTCTTGCTCGGCCTCGCGCAATTTTGCGGTCGCAAACCAATTTTTAGAGGTGCCCTACAATTTTTTAACGATATAAAAAATGGCGGCATCCCAAAGAATACCGCCATCCTTTTTTTTCCCTATTATTTTACGGCATCACAAGCTTTTTCTGGGCAAGAACGTTTCCACTTTCAGAAATGAGGCGAGCAAAAACCACACCATTTCCCGCCAATGGCGAAAGAGAGACGTGAGTATTCGTGTTCTGAATCGCTTGGAAGTGGATGATTTTACCCTTGATATTAAAAAACAACAATTGATTATTCCCAGAAGGGGCGGTCACGAAAAGATCAGAACCTATGCGGTTCATTGTCGCCACAAAAGATGGATGCTGAGTAAAGGCAGGAATTGAGGTCAATGCACCAATATTTCCATAGACAAGTCCACGGCCCACTGTGCTCATGTACACCCGTCCGTAAACATTCATATCCCCTTGAACAAACTTTCCGTTACCCGGACCGCCATACTGATGAGCATCATCATTAATGCGTACCCAGGTAGCACCCTTATCAATAGAACGATAGATGCCAAGGGGACTCGAATCATCACCGATCACACCCCAGATATAAATCGTTTCGTAGTCCGCACCTTCCGCCGCTTTGCCGATACCCACCGCATGCGCCGAATGCACAGTCGTAAGCCTTGTCCAAGTTTCTCCGCCATCTTCAGAATAAGCAAGCCCGTTGGTGCTATACATGCCATTGCTGGCCCAAGTTTGTGGTTGGTCGAGAGGGGCCCAAAGATGACCTTCACGACCGGGAACCGTGCGGATCAAACCATTACTGGCTTGCCATAAATTCTTGGAATTATCCTGCAGCGAACCCACGGCAACAAAAGAAATTCCTTTATCAGTGGATCGTTTGAGAACGCCCTGCTGATCGAGCACATAGAAAACATTGGCATTCACCGGATCGCATACAATTTTTGCATATTGCGCCTGTCCATCAAGGCCCGTCACCGTTGTCCAGGTGGTCCTTGATTCGCAGAACGAGATACAGTACTGGAATTTGTCGGACGATGCAAAAGTACTTTGCCATCCGCCGAAAGTACGACTAAACCTTGAGTACCAATAGGTGTGGGAAGTTTTGTCCAAGTCGCTGCCATATCCGCAGAATAATACATGACATCGCTTTCAATGCCCGTACCTGTGGAGTAATCCGTCACATGACCCGTGCGGAGGAACGCCCCCACCAGCGGAGCATAACCTAAAGACTGTGTCGTGCCAATTTTCGGACTATGGATAGGTGTCGCTTTGGTAATATCCGTATAAACAGCACCATCATAATCGCCTATCGCCGTTACCAGCGGACCTCCTGGAATACTCACAATATCGAGCGGAACCGTTTCTTCAAGGCCCCTTGATTCAAATTTCCAAATCGGAAGAGAATCATTCACATTTTCACAATGAAATACTCCATTTCCTGAGGTAACCCAAGCTTCATCCGTATTGAACGGATTAAACGTCACGGAGCCCGCCCAGTGAATCGCATTGCCTGTGATCCACGCATTTCCATTCAAAGACGCATTCGCATTTTCCGGCAAGGAAGGATCCTTGTAGGAAAAAGCCGTGTACCAAGTGGTTCCGCCATCTTTTGTGACATAAATGCGATCACCCCAACCATCGGAACCATCAGCGTAACGTGTCTGTCCGCCATAATAACCGAGCGTAGTGATGATAATGTGATTGGGGTCATTGGGGTCAAGGCTAACGCCACCAAAACCATGCGCATACGATTGTCCACCGCTCCCTAGGTAAACACCGTTTTCCTGTGGAGTAATGTTTGTCCAAGTTCCAGAAGTAATATTGTACTTATAAAAGGCACCCGAGCTAACAGGTTGTGGACCTGCCGAACTTGAAAATGTAATGAACAAATTTCCATTACTGAGAACTGCGCGGTGAGGCATCTGATTAGAAGGTCCCCCCGAAATAGCGGTAAAAGAAACACCACCATCCTTACTCACATACAAATTATCAGTTGCCGCAGAGACACCCATGTAAATAACACTGGTGCCTCCCGTAGCAGTAAGGCTACTCGCCGGGTCAAAAAGCACAAAACTGATTCCATTGGCGTTCAAAAGATCTGCACCCGGTTGAGCTCCAATAGTGCTCACGTTTGCCCAAGTAACCCCAGCATCAGAACTTTTAAAAAGGCCGGCACTGCGACTTCCGCAAAAAAGAATATCTGGATTGTGGGGATCTACGGCCAGTTTTTCACCCGTCTGACGTCCCATCCCATTACCATGAGCCGTCCAAAGACTCG
This sequence comes from Fibrobacteres bacterium CG2_30_45_31, assembly GCA_001873075.1. GTDB lineage: Bacteria > Fibrobacterota > Fibrobacteria > Fibrobacterales > Fibrobacteraceae > UBA1313. The sequence goes on from MNYL01000016.1 coordinate 4,742, forward strand.
TCACAATCGTAGTATCAAAGGTTGCCCCATAATCTTTTGAACGGAAAATTGCCGTTTTACCATCACTAAAATACTTCGTCCCCGCCATAATGTAGAGACGCTCTGGATTGCTGGGATCCAGGGCAACACTTTCCGTGCCATATAAACCCACGTCATCCTGTGAGAGCCAGTCCAAGAGCGGAATCCAAACTTTATAAGTATTATCCCAGCGATAGATACCCCCTACATCCGTGCGTGCATAAAAAAGATTTTCAACCGTGGGACTCGCAATCACCGCCGACACAAAACCGCCACCCTCTAGGCGAACATTTCCCCAGGAATAGGTATCTATGGCCACCGCCGGAAGCACCGCCAAAATTCCAACTAAGAAACCGAGTATCTTATTCATAAATTTTTTCCAATAAAATTGTGAACTTTCACCTTCAAGGGACCGCCAAAATTCATCTTTTCTGAAAATCACTTGAAATTCGTTATTTAGAGGGCACAAATAAGCAATCTTTATTTGTCATTCCGATTCTAATTCAACTTCGTTCATTTTCATTATTACAAAGCAATTTTTGGAGGAATCCTCAAGATATATCGCAAATACAGTTGTGAAGATAAACTTCTAATGGTGGTACATTTCTACTGTACACAATAAAACCACTACTTACGTTGACTGCAACGCAACGTAAGACAACACTTTAGACCATTTTTAGTGGGTCTATCCTCAAATTCCGAAGACTTTTAGTACCTTTTTCTTACATGCTGGGTAGGAGTGTCACGATGAGAGTAAGAGTATTTACTATGAAAAGCTTTGTGTTGCCTTCCCTCATGACCGTTCTGATTCATAAAATTTCAGCCGCTTATGATACCTAACCTTAATTCTAGGATTCTTATGCGAAAGTCTCTTTTTGGTATAATCCTTATTGCTTCTCTTTTAGTGGACTGCGCCTCAAGTTCAGGGCCGATTCAAAAAAAGTCAGTCAAGCCAGAGACCAAAGCCTCTTTGACCGAAACCCATTCACAGACGTCATCACAAACCATATCCACAACAAAATTTATTTTTTCTCCCGTAGCGCAGACAGCCCCGAAATTTTTGCTCCCCACCATTATGGTGATCCCCGCAGAAACAGGGAACGAAGCAATCAGTCTCAACATAATCCAAACCAACCCGCTCGCTAAAGCTTCCATGGAAGCGATTAACCAATATTTGACCCACAAACAGTATAACGTTAAATCGTTGGAAGGGCAAACTCAAATTGATGCCATCGTTCAAATTCAGGGGGATGTTTTTGACCAAGAGGCTGATCTTTCCTATATCGCAAGTCTTTCTTTAGGTGCCGATATTTATATCAAATTTGCAAGCATCCTACAAAAAGATCAAGTATTGGTTTCTCTTAGTGCTTACGAGGCCTCTACGGGAAGACTCCTCGGGACTCAAACGAGCGAAGTCAATATCAACCGAGGGAACACCACTCGTGAACTGACTCAGTCTGCCATGCGTAAAGCCATGCCCGGCTTAGAAAGTAAAATGATTGCCTACTGGAATGAAGATGCGCAAAATGGCGTTCAATACAAAATCATTATCCGTTTAGAAGGCGAATTTCATGACAATCAAGTGGAAGATATCCACAGCGAAGTTTCCAACCTTCTGAAGCAATCTTTTACCAAAGTGAAAATAAATGCCATGACAGATAAAACGATGGACTTGACTGTTTACGTTAATCCATCTCAATTTCAAGATGCAGAAGAGGTATACGAATTCATCAGACAGGGTTTACAAGGAAGCTACACTGTCAAAAAAAGAAATTTAACACAAAAACTCATTTTCATGGAGCTTCGGTAGCCTATGAATTTAATAGCCTTTGTAATTTCATTACTTTTCGCCTTTGCTAGCGTATTTGCGGGTCGTGTTGTCTCATACACAGCAACATCCACAGTGTCCCAACAAGAGGCAAACAACAGCGCGATCGCGGGCGTTGCAACGCAAATAGCCTCTGAAATAACTTCCACTCAAGTGTCTACCCAATCAGAAATAAAAACAAATGGAATACAAAGTTCCAAACAATCATTTTCCGAAACAAATAAA
>MNYL01000016.1:6824-8584 GCA_001873075.1 Fibrobacteres bacterium CG2_30_45_31
ATTGCGGTCTCAATTATTTTTGCAAGGTCTTCGCATTCAGCCTGGGGCAAAAAAGGGAAAACAATTTGTGTGTACCACACTCATTGATTTGGATGATGCTACCGCAAATACTCGTTTTCAAATACAAGAAATTCAGCGGAACGCAGCAAATAAAGAATATATCATTCGCGAGGCCCTTAAAAAGAAGCAATTTAAAATGGCTATTCATGAGCACCAAGGGTTACGTCCACTGATACTGCAATACCCGACGCTCCTCAAGGAACTTTCCACTCTCATTCCTATCAACTCTACCTACCAATTAAAAACAGATGCAGATCAGTTAGAGAATCTCATCAAACAAGCACTATCTCAAGTGACTCTTTTTTGGCACCAACCGCCACCTAAAGAGACTCACAACGCGGAATGGGGCCCAGCAGCTGTTATCGCAAAAGATTCCGAGGGGCCCATCGCAGACTTCCCTATTTATGCCATGCAAAATCGAAAACTTCTCGCCGAAGAAAAGACAAATAAAAAGGGAATAGCCTTTTTTCTTTTTCATAACATAGATGAGAACAAAGGCACTCATACAATCACATTTGAGCCCAACTTACCTTCCAACTATGTGCGTGAAGCAGGAATTAAAAGTCTTGTTTTGACCTATGAATCCAGCCCGAAAAAATGTTTTTACCAGATATCTTGTAGAGAAACGCGAGCGGTTTGCGATGCCGTGGACCAAGTGCTCGCCAAAGGTGGTTTTGAAAAAAAGAGTATGGCCTCGCCATTAATGGTGCATATCACCACAGATAAAGCAAAGTCGTTCGCTTCAGGGAACCAAAAACTCATCTCCGCTAACGTAACTATCACCATCGATACTCATACTTTTTCTTTTGTGCAACAAAAAATGGGTGTCGGCAAAGATATCAACGCAGCAAAGATCGCAGCCATTTCTAAATTAAAACCTTTGGAAATACGCAATAAAGCGGCGAATTTCTGCAAGGAATAAAATGTTTAGATGGTTATCTCTGTTTTTTTTGTTCTCGCCTCTTCTTTTCGCGGCAAATTTACCGCCGCGTCCCGAGCAGAGTTACGTCTATGATGAATCTCACAATCTCACGTCTCAAGAAGTCCAAACGTTCAATGCAATCGCTGTGGAACTTTTTAAAAAGACAGGATTTGCGTTGGGTGCGGCCTTGCTCTATGATATTGGAGAAGAAGATGCCCGCGATTTTGCAGTACAAGTGGCGCATTCTTGGGGGCTTGGCCAAAAAGAATCCAGCGAGGCTGCCCTTATTTTTGTGGCATTTAAACAAGGGCGACGTAGCGTGGAAGTGGGCTATGGAGCCGAAGGTTATTTGCCAGATGCCCTCGTAGAACGTCTGCAACAAAAAACATTGGTTCCCGCTTTCCGCAAAAAAGAGTATGGAACAGGTGTGCTCACTTTGGCCTACGCCATTGCGACCACGGTAGCTAAAGAAAAAGGGGTCACATTGGATCTCACGGCTCCCACGCCCCCAGAAAAAAAGAATAATCCTCTGATGTGGCCTTTCATTTTCGTGATTTTCATCATCGTCATGAGCCTTCTCAAAATGAATGGTGGTGGCAGAGGTGGCAGAGGACCTGGTAGTTTTGTGGGGCCTTCTGCTGCTGGTTTTTTAATCGGAAGTTTGTCTCGCGGCGGGTTCGGTGGCGGATTCGGTGGCGGTGGTGGAGGCGGATTCGGCGGAGGTTTTGGTGGCTTCGGCGGTGGCGGATTCGGCGGTGGTGGTTCTGGTGGTTCTTGG
>MNYL01000056.1:0-260 GCA_001873075.1 Fibrobacteres bacterium CG2_30_45_31
ATTCACATTTAGCTGAACAGCTGAAGCAGCTATATTCACATTTAGCTGAACAGCTGAAGCAGCTATATTAATGTCGAGGTTAGCTGTTTGGCTTGCTATATTTACTTGAAGGGTAACAGCGGATGCCGCTATGTTAATAGCTATGTTACCCACAGTTTGCGCTGCTATATTTACATTAAGCTGTCCTATAGTTTGAGCTACTATGTCTATCTTCAAAGTGACATACTGAGCTTGGATATCTACTGGCATCATAATGTAAG
>MNYL01000056.1:292-3460 GCA_001873075.1 Fibrobacteres bacterium CG2_30_45_31
GATGCCTGGATATCTACTGGTAGCATGATGTCAGCTGCAATAACCTTAATACTTACGGTTGCCGTAGACGCGACTATGTTAATGTTAGTTACGGCTTCTGCTAGCTCAAGAATGGAGATTTGGCTAACGACAATGTCAAGGATGCCAGAGCCAGCTGCATTAGTGATGAAAAAGCGATAGAATGGTGCCTTAATTGAGCGTTGAGCAGTAAGCTTAACCTGCTCACCATCTGGCTCATTCAAGCGAATATAGACTGGTAAGGATGGCACTTCAGGATTGGTAACAAAGATGGAATGGCCAGAATAGGGATATTCTTGAAGTGTTCTTGTTTCTGAAGTGTCTATGGCTATATTTCGAACAAGTTGAGGCTTGACTTCCCTTAAAGCTTTGATTATATCAGCTTCAGTAGATACTACAGGGCTTTTCCCCAAAATGTATCCAACCAAACCACCTGCCAGTAACGCTTCTAAACCATTAGCCATGCTTCCTGCTCACTACAGACTCCATTTACAAGAATGAAGCCAAGAAAGCCCCGCCCTTTAGGGCTGGGGAATAGTCATTTTCCTATTCTCACTCGTCCTACTACTATAGCTCCAAATATAGCAATGACTGCAATGGCAGCTAATACCATTGCTATAATAGCCGTTGTTGACAGAACTGCTGTCTTTACTACTGTCTCTGGAGAGAGTTTGTAAAGCTTCCAGGTTAGAATGGTGCCCAGAAGCAAGATTACGCCCGCAATTGCAATGGCAATGATAACTAGAGGCGCTGTACTCTTCTGGAAATGGATACGGAGCCCATTTAAGTAGGGCTCTAATGTATATCCTGTAAGCCCGGAAATGCGAAGTGTATCGTCCAGTACGTGGGTTATGTATGCAGGAGGTGTACAGCGTAGCTGGAGGTCAAGGTAGCCTCTATCACCCTCCTGGTATTGATTTTCATAACTACCAAGCTGGGTAACATTGCCTTCATTACCTTCGGCTATAAGCTGGTATCGCATCCAGCTGCCTTCCTTAGAGTGGCTGTCTTACTCGACTGATAGCCATCTCAAAGTAGCTATCGCTGGTGCCACCAGTCTGGTCAACGCCACCAGTTCCAGCTGCATCAGCACCTGCAGTCTTAACCTGGATATACTGGTTTTCGTAGACTTTCACGGGCTCAGGGATATTAAACCGAGCTATCTTATCCCTGTCAACAAACTCCTTAAGAGTCTTGTACATAACCGGCCCGAGAATAGTCTTCTCGTCTTGCTTGGACGCATCTAGAGCAACAATCTTGAGAAGAGTAGTGTCAGGCATCTGAGCATTGTCGTCGCCGTGCAGGTAGCAAGCGAAGGTATGGCCGGCGAGGATAATAAGTCCAATACCGACGGGGCAATGGAACTCCCATATCGTTCCATATTCGGTGGATGCGTTCAAGCCATCCTGGCTTGTAAGATTGGAGTCGCCTTTAGTAAGGCTGAATGGCTCTTGCTTTACTTCTGCTTTCATGTTTTCTCCTCCTTTATTGTGCTAATGGCACTGCTACCTTGCTTGTAAACAAGTCGAAGTAGCTGTTGCTGGCATTAATGGCACCGTTGTCCTTCACACAGAGGACTATCTTCTGGCGAGGGTAGACCTTCACTGGTTCGTAAACACCCAGCCTCGCTATTGTATTTCTGTTCTGAAACTCCTTAACACGATTATAAAGCGAAGGACCAAAAACCTGGCCTACCGATAGTCCTGACGGGTCTCTCACCTCCAGCTTTATATAACAGTCGTAGTTGCCAACCTCAGCGGTGGCATCCTCAAGATAGACGGCTAGAGTATCTCCAGCCTGAAGGATAACGCCTGTGCCTAGTGGAACTTCATAGGTCCAGATGTCAGTCCAGGTATTGGCTACTCCACCTGCTTTTGTAATATTGCCATCAGCTTTCGTAATGTGAAATGGTGCTAGCTTCGGCGTTCCTTTTTGTATTGCTACTGCTCCATCCATAGTTCTTATTCCTCCTTTGCGTTAGATTATAGCCTGTCTTGTTCTGTCACAGGTCAGGTCAAAGTAACAGTTGGAAACGCCAATAGGTGCTTTGGCCTTAACCAGAATGACCACCCAGAAGCCACCCTCAGCAATCACAGGTTCACTGATGTCAAGCCTGTACATTAGGTCTCTGTCAGTGAACTCATCAACTACTGAGTACATAGCTTCATTAATGAGTGGCTTTCGCTCGAGCTCGTTCTGGCTTCTAATTTCCACTCTAACCTTATCGGTATCTTCCATATAAGTTGGGTCAGGGTGTATCCATGCTTGGTCGCCTGAGCATCCAGTAGGAGTGGCAGGAACGGCAGTTACCCGGCATCTAATCCAGTAGAGAGTCCCGCCAAGAACGGCACAGGCTGTCCAATTCTTTGGTCTAGTAAAGGTAATGTCATAGGTTCCAGCAGCAGCGGTAAAGGCATTGGTGGGGTCGGTAAGGCCAGAAACAGCCGCCCATGCTAAGCCATTCCAGAACTCTACTGCGTGAGCGTGGCCAGCGGTAGCTGCAGTGGAATACTTGACTGTAAAGCCATTGAATGGGAAGCGATAGCCGAAATAGTAAGCATCATCAACTACAGGAGTAGCAGGACTTATCGCCATGTCGTTTATTGCTGCATTATTGGCATCCGCAGTATCATCCGCCTGGGCGCCCCCATCATCTGAAACTGCCCTATCAACAGCTTGGTTCTCAAGCTTCCTTGCTAAAAGTGAGAAGGTGTGTCCAGGCTTAAATGTCAGCCTTCTCTCTACTGGAACTTGAAGGCGAAACAACTCAATAAAGGTTGGAGATGCGCTAATATCAGGGTATGCATCCTGTGATGTAATATCAGGGTCAAGCTGTGTAATGTGAAATAACTCTTCTAATGTTCTCATGCCTTCCTCCTCTTATACATTGGGATATGCGTCAAGAAAGTCCTCAACGGACATATACAGTGACTTCACGACCTCTGTAGGTCCTTTCGTAGCCGACTGTTGGAGCTTCCTGGCTATCCATTGTCCAGCGAATACTGCAAGGGCAATAACTACAACAGTAATTATTAAGCTATCTTCCATGTATCCTCCTTTTCCATCGCACTATCGAGCCAGAGCCTCCAAACTATTAGAAGCTCTGGCTGGTAGTGTCTACTATCGTGGAGATTAGCCAACATTTAACTT
>MNYL01000056.1:3489-6501 GCA_001873075.1 Fibrobacteres bacterium CG2_30_45_31
CAGCGGCAATCACAACTGCCAATATGACTATTCCAGTCATGCTAAAGTCTTTCACTTTGCCCTCCCTCCTTATTTATTATTTACACTGTAAATTAAATTCCAGTGTATGTCAACTATCGTATACTATAAGAATGGACACTGTAAACAGATTCTACAGATTAGTTCAAATTACTCAAAGGAATTATTGACAAAACCTCCAGAAGGGTAGTACAATGCAAACGATAAAAGTAACACAAAGCAAACATAATATAGGAATTTGCTAGGGAATTTGCTAAGGAGATAAAATGGCAGAAGAACCACAATCACAATTGCAGCCAGAACCACCTGTAGCAATGGAGAAAGGTGAAGCTACTGAAGCACAAGTCAAGGAGATTGAGGAAGGACACTTTTTTACCATCAGGCAAGTAGCAGAAACACTCGGATACTCTGTCGCCTGGATTACACGGTTGTGTCAAGACAAGCGAATAAAAGGCATCAAGCCCACAGGCAGTTCCTGGCGCATTCCAGGGTCGGAGTTCAACAGGCTTAAGAAGGAAGGCATTCCACCATTACCGAGAGTTAAGCCTCCAATTTCAGGTACGGATATAACGGTTTCAGAAGAGCAGCTATCTAAGGTTATACCTGAGAAGAAGGAGGCTAAGGAAGCAGAACCTTCCGGTGTTGGATGGCCACTGAGTATAATCTTTAAGAGCGGAAAGGAGAAGTGATGGTAATGGCTAAAGAAACTAAAGAGGATAAAATCGAAGTTGAGACTGTAATGGAGGAAGAGAAAGGCATCAAGATTACTCCAACAGAAGGTGAACTAAAGCCTCCGCTTACAGAGGAACAACCACCAGAAGCGCCACCTACAGCAAAGAGAGTAACAGGCAAAATCCCTATCAGTCCTGCAGTTGTCAAGCCACCTCTAAGGCTTGAGGGTCAGGTCCTTGCAGAGGTAACCGGTTACACAGGATGGATATATACTGAGGAAGAGCTTGAGGAGCTTTGTCAGCTCATAGAACAGTGTGGATGGGAAATGACGCCTCAGATGCAGGTCATAATTGCTATTGCTGGAATGCACGGAGCAAGAGTTGTAGCCTTTATGGATTGGAGGAGGCGTGGAAGGCCAGGAGACACCAGGAAGAAGGCAGCAACTGGCGTAGTAGAGAGAGAAACAAAGCCAGGAGAGGAGGTCCGTGCCTGATGGAGTATAAGCATGAAGCCGTCCAGAAGGCTGCAGACCTATATGCCAGGAACAAGGACCAGGCAGGTGGCGTTTCATCATACTGGCTGAAGGCATTCGGTCCTGCTGTTCCAACCTTCCTTCAAATGCTTGATGAGGATGAAGAGCTCCTACGCAAAATATATAGTATAGGAGTAGAGCTTATTATTGCCTTAGAACAAGATTTGCATATAGTAACAAGGGAGGCTTTTATTAATTCAATGGAGAATAGCGAAAATGGAGATAGAAAAGAGGAGGATGCCTGAAGGGATTGGCAACGCCATTTCGATGAGGTCAAATGCAACTAAAATCAACAGACCGTGTAACTATTGCAGGCTTGCCAGGAACAGGTAAAACTACCTTAGCAAGATACCTGGCGGCTTTATGCGAGCCTCGAGTTCTTATCTACGACCCATTAGCGCAATATGACGGCTTCAAAGACGAGAATCGTTACATTCCTAAGAGTGATAGCCTTACAGAGTTTGATAGTGTATGCAGGCAATTAAGGATGCGAGGGAATGTAACCTTTATTGTAGAGGAGGCAGAGAGATATCTTGGCCAGGGCAAGCCCCTTGGAGAAAATGCATTTGACCTAATCAATCGCGGACGCAATTGGGGAGTAGGTATCTTCGCTGTTACAAGACGCGTTCAGCGCCTCAGTAAAGACTTCTTTGACCTCTGTCAGCATTGCTTCCTATTTCGTTGTGGACTGAAGTCGAGAGAGTACATAGCAGATATGATAGGGTGGGAAGACACCAGGAAGATAATGTCGCTTCAGCTCTATCACTTCCTTCATTTTAATGTAGAAACCGAAGAATCTTCAGTCTATGTCCTGAAGCTTGGCATGCAGCAACGCGTGGTAGAAGGAGAAGCTAAGGAGGCTCACCTTGGTGGGCGGGCTACAAAGGTGGATATTAAGCAATGAAACGAGGTGCCTCTGAGGAGTATGCATTAACTGAACTACAGCTTCAAGCCCTCTGGAGCCAGTGCAAAGAGCCTAAAGAGCAAGTCCTGATAGGCTTGATGGCATACTGTGGATTGCGAGTATCAGAAGCAATCCATCTTAAGCTATCATGGATAAAGAACAATGAGATACATATACCATCGCAAATGGCCTGCCGATGCCTTGAGTGTTATAGGCGTGGTTATTGGAAGCCAAAATCTAAAGCTGGAGTGAGAGTAGTAGCTATTCCTGGCTTTCTTGAACCTATCCTTCTGGACTACTTCAATAAATATCCTGATGGCTTGCATATGAAGCGACAAGCCGTATGGTATCGTGTCCAGACACTAGCCAGGAAGGCCAAACTACCTCAAATCTTTCCACATGCCTTAAGAGCTACTGCGGCTACGCTCCTGGCATCTAAAGGCTTCACTGCAGTTGAGCTTTGTGCCTACTTCGGCTGGACCAGACTTGATATGGGTGAGCATTATATTCGCATGTCTTCTGCTAGAGAGGGTGCTAAACGGAAGATGAAAGCTATCTGGGGATAATGAGCCGGAAAGGAGGAAGCTACCTTTGTGTGGTGAATATCTTCGCTCAGTTAGGAGAAGGCGAACGCATTGAATAGCATGTGGGTGCAGATTACGGCTATTGGCACTGTGGGTATTTGCCTTATTCTATCGCTTGTATTAGCTCCAGCAAGTGCAGACCTGCATAGTAAGCTGGTATACGCCCTATACATCGCAATCGGAGTACCAGCTGCCGCCTTCGGGCTACGGCTGCTCAGAGGCGAGAATGGTAGTCCTAAGAAAGATTAAGGCTTTTCTCACTCGAAAGTCAACAACACCCGTGCATATTGCACTCGGGTTGC
>MNYL01000046.1 GCA_001873075.1 Fibrobacteres bacterium CG2_30_45_31
TAAAAAACAGGTGTTGATAAAAAAACAATTTGTGCCGGTCTGGGAGAATTAGACAGGAAAAATGGAAATTATAATTGGATATCAGGGCTATTTTTAAGACCGAAAAGCAATGTTGCATGAACCCGGCTTCCGTAATCCCATTATTTTCGCCAATTGTTCTGTCGAAATTTCTAGACTACTTCACCCTGTTCCTTTTCCACAATGATCCTGCATTACACCTAACAAAAACCTCTTATCTCAGATAATTTTGTTGTTCTTTTTTCAAAGTACTATAGTTTTTAGTTCTAAAATATTTTCAATCTTCATTTCTAAAAACCATTTTAAAATTCATCGAGGCGTCGCGTAGGCTCACTTCAATTCTTTAAACACCGAAGGGACAGACCATACGTTTTACTGCCCTCGTCCGTGTACACGTCCGTGTACTCGTAGCCCATGTACCGGTAGTACGCGCGCATAGAACCGTACTCCGTAGCCGTCCACCAATCACCGAGGAAGCCAACAACGCCGCCGAAGTTCGATCGGTAGTCGCCACCCGGCAAAGCGGAAAAACCGTAGGCGTCTATGGCATTGTTGTCATCGTTCCCGTCATCGTACCAGTCGCTCGTTGCCTTGAGATACGTTCCGGCGTTGTCAGAACCACCCACATAATTTTCCAGAGTGGCCCACTCCGAACTCCAGGGCACATGCCACCCGTCAGGACAAATTCCCTGATGATTCGCATTAGAACCACCCCATGTGGCACTGTTATAAGCAGAGTCAATGTCCATCGCACTTGCCCACTGGTATAGGCGTCCGTATTTTGCGCAGTTGTCCACACTGTTCTCGTAACACCAAGAACTGTCCACTGCGTAGTTCAGATTCTCCGCCATCCACGTCTGTGTGCCAATCGTCACAGTCATGTAAGTCTGATTGTCGCGACAATCAGTTACTGTGTTAGTTCCGTAGGTGTTGGTGCAAGTCTCAACCGATGAGCTTGAGGATATGCCGACCGAGGAACTCGAAAGTCCAGAAGAAGAATTTAATTGTTCACTACTTGAAGAAAATTCAATAGAAGATGAACTCTCCACTTCAGACACGGAACTGTTATTTCCACTGTCACTGTCGCAAGCCGCCAAAATCAAGGCAACCGCCACAATACCAAATAATGTTGTCGACTTTTTATATTTCATTTGTTATTTGCTCCTTACCTTGAGTAATTCTCTATTCTGCAATTATTACAATTCACAAAATAGCAGTTTTAATGAGTTTGTACAAATGACGGACGGCAAGACACCTTTAAAATGCCATTCACAACCCACAATTTCACAATGGTGATAACAGAATGTGTTATACGATGGAAAAGCAATGACTTGATCACTATTTCCGTTGCGTTGTCAGGAAAATATGTTGGCATGGAGGAAACCACGTAGCGTTTGTATAGGCATCTTCTAAAAATTCGGAAGATTTCTACACTAGAGGGATTTTTTATTCGTCTTATAGTTCTCAATTTGCATACAAATACGAATTAATGCTACCAATATGAGAACCTGATCTCAAAAAGCTCTCTGCTGAATGCTATTAAAGTTGTCTGGGAGAAAATGATATCCATATTATAAACGCTCTCTTTCCCATTGATCCATTTTTTTGTTTACTTATTTGTGGAAGGATCTTTCGATTTTTATTTTTCCCCATCTATTTCAAAGTAGTGGTTTTCATAATCATCCAGATGCTGACGATGAGCCTTGAATGCCCTTCACGTCCAGCATACCCTTCAAGCAGGATGAATTTCGCATGTGCATTCAAATATTCACGGCGGAAGACGTTTCCAATGAAGCGGCTCACGTTGTACTTGCCAAGGCTGAATCCTCTTTCAAAAATTTTCATGATCGTGGGCGAAAGACGAATATGCCTTGCTCTGGACAGTGTTTTGCCTCCGCTGGTTCCGCTTATTTGTTTTATAAATATTCTAAGCATCTCTAGGATACTAGCGTCACGTCGCGTAGGTCAGTCTGCCATCTGCGATATATCCTTACTTGCCACCCGTAAACGGGTCAGAGTTTGCCCATCATTGTCAATTGTTCTCCCGCCTTGTCCTCGACAAGCTGATTTCGAATGTAAGCCGTTATTCTTGCTGCATTCTTACCTGCCGTGTCGACATAGTAACCTCGACACCAAAATTCCCTATTACGGTATTTGAATTTTAGTTCGGGAAACCGTTCATACAAAAGTAGGCTACTCTTCCCTTTTAGAAAACCGACAAAACTTGACACGGAAACCTTCGGCGGAATTTCGAGGAGCATATGAACATGGTCCGGACATACTTCTGCCTCAATAATGTGAATCTGTTTCCATTCGCAAAGCTGTCGTAGAATACTGCCGATATCCTTCCTTTTTTCCCCATAAAACACTTTGCGCCTATATTTAGGAGCAAACACAATATGATACTTACAATGTTCCCGTCAAGGCGAATGTCGCGGAAACGCTTCGGTTTCCATGACCGAGCCATAGGAACATGTTCGAAGAACCATTCCAGCTCGTGTGAGCTAATTTCTTTATATCTTCCATTTTGAAATTCCTTTGAGTCGTGATGCAGTTGGCAGACCGCATTCCGAATTTACTTGAAGGAATTTCTTGTGTCACTAAGGATCGCCATAAGGCTTATACGGAACTACCCGCTCGTATCCCAGCTCCCTTCAAGCATCGCTTTAACTTCTGCAAAAGTAGAGCCAAAAACGCCGGGAATATAATGGAACGTCACCGTTCTTGTTGTCATTTTTCCTCCGATCAAAAAAAACGGGGTAAAAATTATTTCCGTCTCATGGACACGATGGACAACGCTACAGCTTCGATGAACGGGAGCACTTCATGTTTGCTGAATCCCGTGACGAGATCGTGATCTGTCACCACCTTGGCAGGGACCTTCCGGCCATCTCCGCTTTCCGTAAAGACAACATTCGCGCCGCAATTGAGAATATCCGCCATCACCACCGTATGGCAGGTCACCCTGCGGCCATTCAAAAGCTCCGGATTGGGAGTCAGAATCCACAACCCGTGGCACAGGGCTCCTTTAATCAGCGTATTCCTCTTCATGGCCTCCGCAAAAAAGCGCACCATAGGCGCGGACTGCACCAGAGATCGCGGATCCGAAATATCAGGATCGTCAGGATAACGCAGACGCACGCTCACATAATTTGCGCTCATGATCACTGCCGTGTAATCATCAAGATTGATTCGGCTCACGTCATTTTCATCCGGCACGACGATGGACTCCGGGGATTGCCAAGGCTGTTGGTCCGTAGAGTCCACATCGCTGTAGAACACGGGACTCTTCCAGTACTTGCTACCTGGTTTGTAATCCCCATACCAAATGCGGGAAATCAGATCCACCTGCGCCCCATAGAGTGCAAATCCGCAACGGTACGCCTCAATCTCCTCCGGAATGAACTTGTTCTCCACCACCACGGCGATTTTCTCGCCTTTCAGAGGTTTACTCACCATGTTTCCTCACTTGGCGAAATTGATGTCCGCAATACCGGCGCGTTCCTTTTGAATACGTGCCTCGAGATCTGGAGTCGTACGCCGAATCGGCAGAAATTCCACCTCCACCTCCGATTCCTCTTTGATATCCGAAATGTCCACTTGGAATCGGTGCGCATCCTGTACCGAACGAGGCATCCCATTCACCTTGATTCCTAGGATCTTCAGATCCCCAGGTCGGAAAAAGTCGGGCAGGACGTTTAGGGTTCTGATCCCGTTATTGCATTTCGGACGGAACGTGATTGTAAAGCTTTCGTCACCGCTCGCGCTAGGAACATAAGTGCGAATGTAGAGATGTGCGAGATAATTGAGCTCGAAGGAATGATATCCCGCAATGGCGTGTCCCCCTTGAATGTCATAGCCGTTCTGAACGATCGGGGAACCACTTTCCGTCGTCCGGAAATAGATATTGCGGTTCTTCTGATCCACGAAATAAAGATTCCAAAACGCCGCGCAGTAACGTGCGAGTTCAAGGAATCGCGCCGATTCCTCATCCCCGGGCTTAATTCCCACCATGATGTAATAGGCGAGAATGGCCTGTTCCTGCTGCCAGAAGTCCTTTGTACTTTCCCACGCAAACTCCGTCGGCATGCCGTTCGAAGGATGACGCTCCAACGCGTCGTAGATTCCTCCACGGATAAGATCCACCCCTACCTCTTCCATGTTGTGACCAAGCATCTTGGCCGTCGCGTAACAGCGATCCGCCAGATCCTTATACTTTCCCTCATTCTTGCTCCCGTCCATAGCCGCATTATGGGAAAGACAAAGATAATAATGAGCACAACGGGTCAGATTCCAGGAAATCTTCAGATTATGACCAACAATCCCGCGATCCTGTTGCCATCCCCACGAATGATCCGGCGTCCAGTCCGCAAAGAAGCGTTCATTCACGAATTTACTTCCATCCTGCGGTGGGAAATGCGTGAGAATATTTTCCACACAGTCATCCAGCATCTTGCGGCACAACACAAGAAGATTCTCCCACGAAGAGTCCTGCTCGGCCGTTTTCGGCAGAGGATCAATCGCCAAAAGAAGGTTCACCAGATAAGCCGGAATGTGATCCCCGATAGAATTCCAGTTCTTGCGCATTTTGTTCTGGCCAAGCACTTCGGCATCCGGACGCATCGTCACTGGATCGATATGCGAAAAATAACCGCCCTTGCCCGTGAAACACGGATCATTGTTCCTCTTTTCATCCCGATAAAATTTTTCGAAAGAATTGATGGTCCGCGTGATATAAAAAAGGATGTTCGTGTCCTGCGTGATCCGATAATACTGCGTGAGCCCCGCCAAGGCATATATCTGCTCGTACAGCGCATAGGTCCCATTGTCATCCCCGTTCTTGGAACTGATGATGTCCTTCATGCTTTTGCCATCGTGCTTGCGGCTGAACTTCCAGAAACAGTACATATGGTCGTGAGTAAGCACAGAGAAGGCGTTGATCAGATAATGGGCGCAGGCTTTTGCGGCCGAAAACGCCCGGTCGTTCCCTGTCAGAAGATATGAAGAGGAAAGCCCGTAAAGAAAGCGTGACATCGTCGCGCACTCTTGTGTGTCATCCGATGTCGGGTCTCCCGAAAGATCCAGATTGGTACGGTAGAAACCAGAAAAGTCGTTCTCCGTGAGTTCTCGCTTATCCTTGAAAAGAACATCCATCCACTGCTCGAAAAGAGTATTAATCTGTTGCAGCCACCAGTGAGTCTCCTCCCACCCATAAGACCTCGGTATCGAGCCCATCAGAACCACCCGCCGGGCGCTGAAGGAAGAGACCTCTCCGTTCCGGCTCGCTACTCCCCGGATCGAAACCATTATGCCGACTTTGATGTATTTAAAAAGTGAACGCTTCGCATCCCACATCGCCGCATCCGACGCCTTGTCGCGCGAACCTAGAAGCCTTTCCACTTCCTCTTCATCAGGCTTAGGGACTCTGTCTCGGGATTCATCCCCCACATTACGCAGGACTTCATACTGCGTATTCCGCGACACTCCCACATCAATCTCTTCACCAGAAAGCAACTTCAGACGCATCAGCGCCTCGCTCACATTCACAGACACTACTGAACCTGTAACCATAAGACTCCCATACTGGGCTTTCATAGCTCCTCCTGCATTTATTTTTAAGTCTAAAAGGATAATGCTCTTTCCCCTTAAAAGCTGAACCAGTTAAGCAACTGGTTTTTAATATAAAAAGTTTCTTTGGCGTTTTCATTTCCAGTGCAGAATAGGGTGCATAAAAATTGTAAATCTTGACCCATCCGGCAATCTGCGCATGAACTGATTCAGGCGTATCCAGAGAGTTCTCGTACACGTAAGCCCGCTGGAGTACAGAAAGCGTCTTGGACTGTGTTAAATATGTCCAACTATTTGTCCGCACCCCCTTTTCGCATAGATTAGAAGATTGTCTTTGATTTAATTTCTTGGTCAAAATAGTACAAATTATGTTATTGTTACATTTATGGTCGCTGACATCTTTGATGAGAACCCGGGGTAGCATATGACACCGTCTTTACAAAGCCTTCTTATTTTTGTTCTATACTTGGCCATTCTTTATTCTGTCTACCATTTCGTCTTTAGGAAAAAAGGTAAGGACCTTTTTGATTTTATTCGTTTCTTTCTGATATGGATAGTGCTGATCGGGGGACTGATATGCTATTTCTTTGGGTATCGGGAACTCCACGGTTTCAATATTTCATCTTTCCTTTTATCCCTGTATTCCACAGCGCGGTTGCTCATTCTCGGCAATGACCTGATAGAGATTGAGAAAGTCTTTGAACCCCAGAATCATTTTTGGGAACTACATCTTGCGCTTTCACTAGTGATGGCAACCGTTGTTTTTATCTTCGCTGCTGGAATAATACAAATAGGTCTCATTATAACCCGCAATAGACGGATGATCCGCAAATCTAGCGCAATAGGAAACAGTTTTTTCCTAGGTATGAATGAGGCTTCGCTGGCCCTAGCAAAGGACATTATCCATACAGAAGGATCTCAGCGGCTTGTTGTGTTTTTCGGGGTAGACGGTCGCATGACTTCAGAGCAATATAGGGAGGTATCCGTTTTCGGTGCGGCCGTGGTTGGTCAAGAAAGTTTACTAAACAAACTGAGACTGAAAAGCGAAGAATTTTTGCTTCAGTTCAGCGAGGCGGGAAATCGCAAGGTTGGTGGAAATTCATGCAGTAATGGATACCTTGGAAGTTCGCAACTGCTAAACGCGCTCAGGAAAAGAAAAACGGACATATTCCTTTTGTCAGAAGACGGACACAGAAATATCCGTGATGCCAAGGCTCTGCTGAGCGAACTGAATAACAGTGACATTGGGCAACAGGTGACACT
The DNA here is from genome assembly GCA_001873075.1 of Fibrobacteres bacterium CG2_30_45_31. Lineage (GTDB taxonomy): Bacteria > Fibrobacterota > Fibrobacteria > Fibrobacterales > Fibrobacteraceae > UBA1313. Next base: position 6,850 of record MNYL01000046.1, read on the forward strand.
CTTTCTGAGGGCCAGCTTAACTGAACACATGGAGGAAGATCTCCATCGCCGCTTTTCCGGTAATTTAGGCATTGATGTTCATATCATTGATGATGCGGATATTTCTACGAATCAACTCGTGAGAGATCAGCCTCCTGTTGGCTTTATCCGAATTGATACGGAGCATGCCATGGCCTTGGAAAATTTTAATGCCGTTGTCATCGGTTTTGGTTCGCGAGGTTCATCTATTCTCAGAAAGCTGATCGAATCTGGGCAGTTCATCGGTTCCCATTTCGGAGCCATTGTGATGGATCGCCATCTGGATGAGGTAACGGGTTCTTTCCGTAACAACTACCCAGGAATTTTAGACAATTACAATGTCCGGTTCCAGGAGACTACCCTTAATGATGATATCTTCTATGACACACTCAGACAGCATCCCGACTATATGCGTTATGTCGTCATCACGCTGGATGATCCGGCTATGGGACTCCAAAAGGCCTTGGAAATAGAGAATATTGCGAACAGAATAGGAACTAAATGTCGTATTTTTGTGTATGCCGGAAACGATGACGGCCTCGGGGAACTTTACAGGAAGGGAGAACACAGCAATGTAGAGATCTTTGGACGCAACAAAGATGTGTTTACCGGGAAAAATATAATCCGCAATGACATTGAGAAGATGGCGCGACTAAACCATGATTTCTATATGGATCACAGCGACAAGAACTGGCAAAACAAACCTTGGCACACCCTCTCCAGAATGAAACAGATATCCAATATTGCCTGCATGGAACACACATTGACGAAGCTCCATTTGGTTGGGCTGTCTGCGGAAGATGTACTTCGGTGTAGTTCGGAGGATGAGTTTCTTCGTCTGCTCGGAAACGAGAGACGGGAAAGTCTCGCCATCACTGAACATCTGCGCTGGAATGCCACCTATTTCATTCTCGGCTGGACCACCTGGAAATTGGATGACGCTACAGGTGATCAAACGAGTGATGAAATCAGAAAACGGCATGTCTGCCTTGTGGATTGGGAATTTTTGAATACTGTCGGAGAACGTTTCTACGAAGTTAAGAAATACGACAGAATCATCGTTGACAAGATATATGCCCAAATCAAAAATGGATATTATCCTCATGGAAGGGAGACTGGAAAAATTGCGGCTTTGCATAATGGGAAAAGTGTCGGAAAGGATACTATCTCGATCATTAAAAAAGACTGTCTGGAATCCATCGCACAGAGTGTTCACGACACTTGGGTTGCAGGGCGCACGAAGGAAGGCTGGAAATATGGGAAGATACGTGATGAAATTAATAAGGAACATCCCTCTCTGATTCCTTATGACAGGCTCCCGGAATCTGAAAAGGATTATGACAGAAAGACTGCCATGACAACCATCCGGTGGTTGTCGGATCATCGATTTCTCCGTAGCGGGAAATGAACCAGACAAAGGTTACACAAATGAAACAAATAACTTTTATTTTTGACAATAATGTACTTACAAAATAAAAAAAAATAATATTGCCTGTTGAATGATCTTTTACTAACGTATTGCGAAAGGTTAGTTCTTAAATAGCTTGGCTAAACTAAAAATGAAATAGCAGGAGGGTCAATATGCCTTCAAAAGAATTCAAAGAGACATTGTGGCGGATGCTTCTTTCTGAAATAGAAAGAGGGCATATTATTCCTATCGTGGGACCGGAACTTCTGATGGTGGAAGTGGATGGGAAATCGATACTTCTTTATGACTGGCTTGCCAAGCAGCTTGCTGAAAGCCTTGAGATTGATTTGATAAACGGAACGGGTAAACATGATTTGAGTGAAATCATATATAAATACCGATTCCTGCCAAGGGGTAAACCAGCAGATCCCTATAATGAAGTTTTTGATATTTTGGATGGGATGTCCTTTCCAGTCCCAGAACCACTTCGCATTCTCGCGAGCATAGAACCACTCCGTATTTTCCTTACAACCACGGTGGATCGTTTGTTGGAAAAAGCGTTGGAAGAAAGCCGGGGCCAAGTGTCCAGCTTGTCTTTTTCCTGTTCGGGACCCGTGGAAGACATTGCGTCTGAAGAGAAAAAGTCGGTTGTTTTTCATATGTTCGGAAAGGCAGATCCCGTGCCTACGTTGCCCACGTTTGTGCTGACAGAAGATGATCTTTTGAAATTCAGCTACAACTGGAATGATCCTGATCGGCGGCCTCCACGTCTTTCTAGTATTTTGCAGAATCGTCAGACGTGTCTTATGATGCTCGGATGCAGTTATGAAAATTGGCTTGCCCGTTTTTTCCTTTATGGTCTGCGCCAAGGCTCTCTTTTTGAGTACATACCGCCTAGGGAACTGATAGCAGATGATCATAGTGTTCTGGATCCTGATTTTTTGTGCTTTTTGTCTCGTTGTAATGCCGATCTTTATCCTAACGGGGATGCCGTTGCCTTTGTCCGGGAACTTGGAAAGCGCTGGAGGGAGAAGCATCCGCAAGGGTTCCAAACTCAGTCTCTTTCTGCAACGAAAAAAGACCCTGAGAAAAAAGCTGTGTTTCTGAGTTACGCCAGCGAAGACAAGACCATCGCCAGGCAAACCCGGGATGCTCTGGAAGCTGAAGGCGTTGATGTCTGGTTCGATGAGAAAAAGCTCGAATCCGGAGACCAATATGAAGGTGTGATTGCGCAGAATATCCAGGATGCATCATTTTTCGTTCCCATAGTGACTCCTAATACTCTTATCCAACAACGTCGTTTTTTTCATTTTGAGTGGAACAAGGCCATTGAGGAGGCTAAATTCCGGCCAGTCGGAATCCCTTTCATTTTGCCGTTGGTTTCCGGCGATATTGATGTAGACAACATGCTCATTCCCGAGGCATTCAGAAAAGTTCACTGGAGCCGTTTCTGTAGCCCGGACAACTTGGGTTTTTTTGTGTCGGAATGCCGTCAGAAAGTTCGCAATCTGAATCGGCTTTCCCATTAGGATGGAGCCATGATCAATCAGGAATTATCTGCTATTCGTCCCTGGCCGGGACTCGCTTCTTATACAGTTCATGACGGGGCTCTCTTTCATGGACGTGATGCCGAAATTCAGGAAATTGTGGAACGACTGTCAAACGCCACGTTTGTGTGTCTCTACGGTCCTTCGGGGGTCGGGAAGTCATCCATTCTCCAGGCTGGGGTGGGAACGGCCGTTCGCGAAACGGACGGGTTCCCCGTGTTTATCCGGCTCAATCACAGTCAGGAGGCTTCGTCCCTGTATGTTCAGGTTTCTCAGGCCCTTCTGACAGCGGCAAGGGAAGCCGGCTTGGACACGGAAGTTCTTGCTCCCGCTTTTGATTTCTTCCCGGAGGAAACTCTCTGGGAACTGCTGCATCGCCATGTATTCTGGACGTCTAGAAATTACCAGGTTCGGCCGATATTGATTTTCGATCAGTTCGAAGAACTGTTCACGTTGTCCGGTTCCACTGAAAAAATACGGTTTTGTATTCAGGAATTGGGAGATCTTGCGGAAAATGCGCCACCGCAAAAACTTCAATCCAAGCTGCGGGAAACGGGAACATGTCTTTCTTATGCTTCTGAAAAGGCGGATTACCGAATTTTAATCACTCTACGTGAAGATTTTCTTGCACAGTTTGAAATGGCAACCCAAGGTATTCCTGCATTTCGGCGGAATCGCATTGCTTTGCGGCCTCTGAGTGGTACCCAAGCCTTGAACATCGTGAAGAAGTCCGGTGATGCCATCGTGGATGCTGAGACAGCGGAAGTTATCGTGGATGCGGTCACTTCTATGGGAGAAGAACTGAAGGGAATGATCCTTCCACTGGAAGAACGGATAGTGGAACCGTCTCTTCTTTCGCTTCTCTGTTGCGAGCTGAATGAACAGCGCATTGCCGCTGGGACGGAGCGCATTACAGTGGATCAGGTGAAAAAGCAAGGGAAAGACATCCTTCGCAACTTTTATCATTCCAGCATGTCATCGGTATCTTCGGCAACAGCAGAATTTCTTGAGGACCGGCTTCTCACTGAATCTGGCTATCGCAATGCGGTTGCCTTGGAGGATCTTTCCGCTGCCGGGATTCCTCGTAGTGAACTGGACTATCTTGTGAATCAACGCCTCCTGCACATGGAGGAACGACAGGGGCTTCCCTGGGTGGAATTCAGCCACGACATCCTCACCAAGGTGGCGATGGACAGCCGTAATGAACGGCGATCAAAAAAAACGCTTGAAAAAGAACGGCAGAATTTGCTGCTTCTGGAGAAGGAACGTCACAGACAGAAAAAACGGATGCTCATACTGCAGGTCGTCCTGATTGCCGTACTGGCTCTCATGGTCGGAATTTCCTGGACCGTATATGATTTTTATTTCAGAGTCCATCGGGATAACTTCGCCTATGTCGTCAAACGCAATGGATTCTTTGAAGGACGGGGAGCACTCTCCCAGGACCAGATGCGCCATCGCTGGGTCCATTACGAACTTTCCCGGCGAGGAAGGTATGTCTTTCCATTCAAAGCAAAGCCCTATGAAAAAATGCGCGCATTGGATCCGGACGGAAACCTGACGGTAAATCACGGAATAAGAACCTATCTGACCAGTTCCTGGGATGAGAAGGACTCTGCCACCTATAACAGAGACAACTGGAAAAAACTGAAAACCGTCTGCCAGTGGCGTCTGGTGACCGATGCGAACGGCCTTCCCGCGAGCGAACAAGGGCTGGACAAGAAAGGATCCGTCATCTTCAATTTCGTCTATGTGAGCCATGCCGATTCCGGTTCCTTCAGAACAGCAATATGCCGATATTTTGATGGCTACGGGCTGCCTTTCCTTCAGACCAGATCAGGAGCCGAGATACTCAGAATCACTTACGGGAAGAACGGATATGAACAACTCATTGAAACGTTTGACCATGCAGGGAATCCCTGCCCCAACCAGTGGGGCTCCTATGCTTTGAGCTCCAAATACAATGCGCAGGGATTTGAAACGGAAGAGATGTCTTTGAATGCTTTTGGCGAACCAATGATTGATAGTGCCGGAAACTGCGGGCAGCGAATAACTTATGATGATAAAGGCAATGTGTTGCGGTGGGAAAGTCTTGACACACAAAAGCAGCTCCGCAATGTAAAAGATGGCTTTGCCATCGTAAAATGGCGCTATGACCCCTATGGAAACCAAATTGAAGCCCGTTATTATGATAAGGACACAAATGCCATAGTGACTGATGGCTCTCATAAAACCACTTGTCGCTATGAAAAGGGCCGAAACGTGGAAGTCCATTTTTTCCTCGCCGATGGGAAATCCCCGGCGGATGATTCTTCTAAAGACTTTTGGGGTCATGTTCTGTCCCGTTTTGATTCCAAAGGAAATCTTCTGCAACGTGAATGGCTGGATGCAAAGGGCCGGATCAGAAGCAGACTTCAGTATACTTACGATACCGCAGACATAGTCACATGGGAGTTGAATGAAGACTTGAAACAGGGACAGCTACGCAGAACCTATGAATATAAAGTCTGGAGGAATGCTGCGGATAAAGACACCCTGACATCGTGGATGAATTATGACAGTGCTAGTGCACAGCAAAGTGTCACATTGGAGCATCAGTCCTGGGATGCGGCGGGAAACGAAATTGAGAGATCCTGGTTCAATGGGAAAAAACAACCGATTCTGCATCAGGAGGCATCTGATGAAATTTCCTATCACCGCATGGAAATCCGCATCGAACCGGGCGATACGGCGACATGGACAACCACTTATTATGGACTGGATGAAAAGCCTGTAAAGGGAGCCGAGATCCAAGTTCAGAAAAAAGCGGATAGCCTCGTTGTTGAAAAGCAATTCTTTACGGATTCGCTAGTTTTTCTCAGAGGATGGCAGTGGGCCTATGATGAGCATCGCCGCATCCATTCGGAAACCATGGTGGGAGTTTCCGGGAAACCCATCTGGGGAAAAAACTATCAGACGATAGAAACGGCCTATCCTCTTGAAGGAGATTTCTCCTATGTTATGTATGCCGGCTTGACAGAACTCGGCGAACCCGGCCTGATAAAAGAGGACACGAATGCCTATCATTTATGGAACAAGGTCGAGTCTACCTATTACGCTCTAGATGGCCAAAAACTGGATACCAACGGCAAGGTGGCGTACTATAAATCGCTCTCCTTCGTGGTACAGTTGAATCTTCTAAAATATCGCTGCATCGAGGATTCGCTTGGCATAGAGGATGGGGATATTCTTGTCGCGTATGGCGACTGGAAATATAAGCCCGGATCTGATTTCAGGCCATTAGAATTTGCATGGGAAAAGCTCAAAAATTCATCTAAGTCCATTGTGGTGGCTCGGCTCGTTCCATCTGAAAAACGGATGATATTGAAAAAATTTGAGTTGCCCCCCGGATTGAGTGGTTTGAGGCGTCGTTCAATACCATACACCCCCCAGCAATATAAACGTCTGATGGACGCCCTTGACGGAGAGAAGAAAAAGAATTGATCCTGAATCGTGTGGCAGACTCCGCCATCAAACAGTTGATTATTAAAATTATGAGGATATATGTCAGAACAGAATCAATATGACGCATTTATTAGTTACTCCCGGAAAGATATAGAAGTTGCAGCGTGGTTCCAGAAAGAGATGGAAAAACTTCGCGTTCCAAAAGCTTTGCCTTATCCTGCCGGGATGGAACCTTTGCCCAGAAAATTGCGCCTCTTCCGTGACCAAACGGATCTGGGAGTTCGCTCCAATAGTTTTTTTGAAGGCCTTAGTGCGAATCTGGCAAAATCCCGCGATCTCATTCTTCTTTGCTCTCCTCATGTGCTCCAAAACAATTCGGAGGGGCTGAACTATATTGATTGGGAAATTCGGGAGTTCATTCGAATCCATGGAGTGGAATATGCGAAGAACCATATTCTCCCAGTAATTATTTATGGCAAGATTCAATCTGGTGATTCACGGGAAGCCTGCATTCCCACAGCTTTAAATGATCTCGGTGTTGATTTCCGCCAGCGCAATCTTCCGGTACTTGGAAGTCCTGAAATTTCAAGGGTTTCTAAAAACGATAAAGAACATGTCTTACTTCAGTGCTTGTCTTATTTAGCAAGGGTAGAGACGAATATTGTTGACAATCGTTTCCAGAAGGAGCGCCGCCGCACAATGCAACGGTGGCTTTTGTTAGCTGGTGCCGTGATACTTGCTTTATCTGGATTAGCAATTTGGGCTCTTGTCGAAAAGGATAAAACCAGCGAAACACTTTCTGAATCCTATTTCCAGGAAGCGTCCCGACTGATTGATGAGCACCAGGCAGGCTTGGCCTTGGCCTATCTCGCCGCCAGTATGGACAGTAAAAACAATAATGCCGCCTATCAACGTTTTTCTGGACTTATGAAAAATCGATCCTGGCTGGTTCAGTTGGATACTCTTGCTTCATCACCACATTCAGGAATTCATATAGCTTGGTCCAATCGTCAGGAAAAAGAGGCTGTTTTTTCTTTAGAGGATTCTGCACAAGGAAAAGGGACTCTTTCCATTTATCAGTTAGACCCGTCTAGACCACCTGTTTCCATTTCAGTAAAAAATTTTCGTACCGGAATTTTTTCTCCAGATGGTCAAAGCCTGCTTACTTTACATGGAGTCGCGCCGGAGCAGATTTGTAAACGCTGGAACGTCTCCACCGGAGAATTCAGCGATTCACTCCTTTTGTCCGACGGCTCTGTACCTGTTTTTTTGTCCTCTTCTGCTAGTTATGCTCTGCTTTTAACAAGCGATCAGAAGACAATCCGCCTAGTGTCTATGAAAGATGGAAGCATTCGATTTGAGCAAACTGTAACAAGTGGCTGGGAGTGGAATAAATTTGCTTTTGATGAAAAAGAAAAGATCTTGGCTTTTGGTGTTAAACGTGAGCTTAATTTTCAGCATTTAAATGAAATGTCGGCATCAGAATTTGCTTTCCAGACGATTGACATTGCATCCGGTTCTATTTTGGCTCAGATTCATGGGGCTGGTATTTTATCGGATTGGGTTTTGTCTCCTGATGGGGTACATTTAGCCTATAGTTATTCCACGGGACGTCCCGATGACTGGCTTCTGGTTAATCAGGATCTGTCAAGCGGGAAGCCATCCTGGACGCTTCCTTTGAAGGCCTGCCAGCGTTTACTGTTTAATCCGGATGGCATTCACTTAGCTGCAGATCTTGGAACGTTTGGCGTTGAGATCCATAATGTCTATAGAGATTCGGAATCAAAGATCCATATCGATCTTTCCTCGCCTGTAAAAAACTGGACGTTTAGCCATGATGGTCGCCGTTTGGCAATTACAACGGAGCAAGCTTCGCTTTGCGTTTTTAATGTCCGTGATGGAAGCGAAGCTGTGGAAAGGCGCCTCTTGAATACGGATGTTTATGGAATTCAGTTTTCGAAGACAAATCGTATTTTGACAGTGAATACAGGGAATGGGGAAAAAAGCTTTGCTTTGCAAGTCAGTCCCGTTGGCGTTCAGACTATTATGTCTAAATGGTCTCCCAGCGTTTTGATGAATGTATTTGTGGAAAAAAACTCATCTGCCTTCGCGTTTATTCTTGGAAGTTACAGCTCGGGAACCATTCTGGAAATGCATGGAATGGTCGATAGTTTTCCAGATTCCATTCGACAATTAAAGCTTTCGGAAACTCCGAATTGCGGTGCTTTTTCTCCTGACGGTCGATTTTTGGTTCTGGGATCGGGTAAAAAAACAGATGAAAATGGAACCGGGCAGTTGGATGTTTATAAAATTTCAGAGGGAACACTATGGCAACCTCAAAAATGGGAAAAATGGGTCAGTGAAAAGGCTCCGTTTGCGGTTACGCAAATTTCCTTTAGTCCAGACGGGAAACGAATTCTGGTAAATTCCAATACCTTGCAGAAAGCCGCACAAAAGGCTCTAGTCTACGATATGCAGGCATTGGCAAAGCCTGTCTTTTCACTGAACCATGGAGGAACAGTCTCTCAGGCTGCTTTTACTCCGGACGGGAAATATGTGATTACAGCAGGTTCGGACAGAATGCTTAAAGGCTGGGACATCGCGTCTGGAAACATGCTCTGGAAGCAGGAATTGGAATCTTTTCCATCGGCACTGGCAATTTCCAGCCAGGGAAAAATTGCGTGCGGGATGCGGCTTCTCCATGCAAATGGGCGCGTTCAGATTTTCGCAGAAAATGGAAAACCGGAATGGTCTTCCAGGGTTTTGCGTAATGGAGTCAATCAGTTAGACTTCAACGGAAAAGGGTCTTTATTGGGAGTCGCCTTTTTCAATCGTGAGGCTTTGATTTTTGATGTTTCCAGCGGTCGTATTCGCTCGCAAGATCTCGTTCAGGAAGGGGATATCACCAGTATGCGTTTCTGGTCCGATTCCGATCAGGACATCTTATGCATTGGGGGGAAAACTGAAAACAATTTAGGTTTTGTGGAATATTGGGATCCCGCCACCTCAAAAAAGATCGGGGATATCACCAGACACTCGGACAAAGTTCAGGGAATAAACGTTTCCACAAAGGAAGGAATTCTATCTTGGTCGAATGCTCTTCTAGTTGCTCCAAGGCCTCTTCAGGTTTCAACAGAAGGAGATGACAATTATGATCAACTTGCTGGCGAATTGGGGGGATGGACGCTCAATCAATGGAATGTTCCAGAAGAATTTGAAAGGACTAAGAACTTAAGTTCACCGAAAGGACCCCTGACTCGAATGCTTTGTTGGCTGCAGGATACCAGTGAAACGCGAGATTTGTATACGGGAAGCAAGGATCCTTTGAAATCCTATCTGAGTCAGTTGGTGCAGGGTAGTGAAAGAAACATTGAGCGTGCACTGGATATTCGCCCGGACTGCGTTCCGGCGTGGAAAAACTACTGGTTTTCACAGGCTCTGGATGTCGCCGAGAAACGATTTATGGGCTCAGTCACAGGAAAAAGCCGAGATGAATGGTTGAAGCGACGTCTGCAATGGGCCGGTTTAACTCCCGCCCAGAAACGCGCCTATCTGCAGGCAGATCCCGAAGGAATGCGCTTAGCAGATTTTCAGACCCGCGAGCTTTATACGAATCATCCAAACTCTGCATCAGCTTGGATGGAACGCGGAATTTTTCTGAAGCTTGCAAACGAAAATGTACAGGCTAAAGAGGTCTTGGAAAATGCCGCCAAACTGGATCCGAAGAATTCCGAGATAAAAAACGAACTGGTCGGACTCGAAACATCCCCTCAGGCCATCTCGTCTCTCCTTGCACAATCGCTACCCATGCTACAGAATGACGATTCTGCGACAGTGGAACGCATCTGCAATTATGCAGAAAAATTTTTGCCAAACTGGGTGATGGCAAACGGTGCTCTTCATACCGGGGAAAAACTGGATGAAATTCTTGCTTTGCTCAGGCAGAAGGTTAAGAGTTCTATCTCTTTTGACGACCAATTGAAGATTCAAATATTGGCCGAGAAAATGACTTCATTATTCTTCTATTTACCCGAAGGGCCCAAGTTATCCAATACCTTTAACCAAGGACTTCTGGATTTATTTGATCATAGCTCTCTCTCGGTTGCTTCCGAAAGCAGAAGGGCTATTCAATCAATGCTTGCCTTCAATATGTTGTTGCAGAACCGAACGACTGAAAGTCTGAAGATATATGATGAGATTCATGCAGAATATCCTCTTGAAAAAGCCATTCTCTCTACAGGACGGGCTTACGCTCTTAGTTTGCAGGGAAACAATGCTCAAGCTGTTGGAATGCTCCGTGCCATCGTTTCCAATGGCGGCGACTTCACAGCGATACTGGCGCAGTCTATTCTTACGGATTTTGCCATTTTTCATTATCGTGGAATTGAACTGCCTTGCGAAAAGGAATTAAGAGAAGAAATCCTGAAGATGGCGCAACCTTCCCTGTCAGGAGGTTTAAATGTGGTGCAAGTCATTCCTCGGGGGCAGTGCGCAAAAATTGGAATTAAAGTCGGAGATCGCCTCACTTGGTATGATGGTTATCCTGTGACGGACTTGCAGCAATTCATCTATGCAAGGCAAATGGATAAATTTTGGGAAAAAACAAATTCCCGGGAAATGCGTATCCTGCGTAACGGGGAAATTTTTAAATTTACTGTCAATCCAGGCCTTGTGGGCTTAGGTTTAACACAGTAAAGTAAAAAGAAAAGCTCGTGTCTCATAGAAAGAGTGATATGAAAAAGGCACTTCCCAAAGCAAAACTGGAGAAAGCCTGTTTCTTACGCGCTCAAAAGGTGGGATGAACTCTGCCTCTATTGCAAGGATGGCGAACTTCAGATTGACAACAGCATCGTGGAAAGAAGCATCCGTCCTGTTGCTGTGGGGCGCAAGAACTGGTTTTTCGCAGAAAGCGAGGATGGTGCGGACTGGGCTGCCGCATTTTATTCTCTTATTGAGACCTGCAAACTAGACAAAGTCAACCCCGCTGAATATTTGAGCAAAGTATTCATATATCTCCCAGACTATGAAGACGAGGACATGGCTGGATGGGCCACTTTGCTCCCTGATGCCTATACCATGAAACTCGGAATAGAGTAATCTCTGAAATGAAAAAGGATTGCCGAGGGGTTGCTCTTTTTTAGGCTACATGTAGATCATCGAACGAGTATGGTTCATCAACAAAGACTGAGTACATTTTTCATATTTACGCGTAAAAAGTCAGGAAGTTCACATGTAACAACAATTGCACGTATTTCCAGCCTCAGCGGGGCAGAAATTCTCGCCTTATTAAGGCCCTATCCAGAGTCATGTCAGCCCATTCAGGCGTCGTCATCGCCGATGCCGGAGTTTCTGTCTCCAGGCGCATAAATGAAAGGAGCTCTATGGACATTGAGATCTACAACTGATAAAAGAAAACTGGATGACGCCCCTAAAAAAGAGTTATACTACCATGTAGATAAAAAATTAACTGGTTTCCTTAAAGCTATATTAAAAAATCAAGTTTCTTGTGAGCACATTGGGAGAGAGTGTGTTATGAAAAAAATCATTTTATTGACATCAGACGGTCCGCAGGGCCACGATCTGGCAAAGCAGCTGGCGATATTGGCTCATCAGCAACAATTTGAGCTCACGCCCATTTTCGGTTTTACGCTGACTGATTTCTTTTCGGGATTCATGAAGAAACGATTACAGATCATCGACATTTCCATGGACGAAGATCCGCTAGTCTATGACAAGGTTCATCCCATCCATACGCCCAATCATTTGTATGTCAGCAGGACCCACACTCCACTGAATTTCCGTCCCATGGTCATTCCCATCCGGCATGGAGAAGAACTGATCAACGCCTTCCCGGAATTCGGAGAAAAGAATTCCAATGATGAGCTCAGCTTCTGGCTAGACCGGAAGCTTCCTGAATTCGTTCACCAAAGGCAGTCTTTTGTACCAATTATTGGACGTTTTCTGGACATGAAAAGAATTTCTGAAGAAAGAAAAAATGAGATTCGCAAGGAGGGCTCCATTTTTCTCAGCTATCGCAGTTCCGAAAATCAAAGCATCGCGACGTTGGCAAGTCAGATTGAATCAAAATATGGAAAGCGATGCCGATTTTTCGCACCCGGGGTCATCTCGCATGAGGCCATGAGCCGGATGCGTCGCTGGAATCTGCTTTCTCTTCTCGATCGGTATATACTGTCCGCAGACCAGATATGGATCTGTCTGAGCGAGGACTATTTCTATTCGTGGTGGACGTTCGGTGAATTCCTCATGGCTGTACATCGGCAGACAGCAAACGCCATCGGTCATAAACCTCTTCTCAAGAAATACCGGAACGGAGCTCTAGAAGAATGGCAGGAAACAGAATGGCCAGAGATCACGGAAGCGGAACACAGGCGTATCTCCAGATATTTTGCCTTCTGCGATAGTTTCCAGATGGGGCCGGAGGCCTTTATCTCCCACGAAGACATCCAGAACCTGAAGCTTAAATTTGCGGAAGGCTACTATCGTGATGATGTCTGGAAAAAAGACTTCTGGCTTAATCCCATAGTGGAATGCCCTGTATGCCGGAAACGTTCAGGCCCTTACAACAAAAGACCTATAGAAGAATTTCTCTGGCACGGTCAACAAAAGGAAGAGAATCCCGCCCAACAAGGAATCGTCTACCGTGGCAACGGCATCATGGAGATCGACTATGCAGCCATGCCATCATTTCTGGATCAGGGAATCACTTGCCGGTGTGGTCATACTATCACACTGAAGAAAGGCCCCATGCAATACCTCCACGTTTTTCTTCCGCCCAAAAGTCAAGTTCCTTTTTCCGCAGCTCGGGAACTGGCCCGTAAATGGGAATTCCCGGAAGCATCGGTCATTGGAAACAATCTGATCGCGATACAGAGTTTTTTAATAAATGAAGACTAACCGTAGATTTTTTAACAGGAGATAGAAGATGAACCTTTATTATAATAACAATGATAAAACGCCAAAACACAAGACATTCCTGAGTTTTCACCATAAGGACGAAGGCTATAGGGACAGGTTTGAACAAGAATATTCCGAGGACAGGGGCGATTATGTTTCTAGATCAGTAAAAGACGGAGACATTGATCCTACTTGGCCAACAGAAAGAATCCGGCAAAAAATCAGGGATGAATTCATTAGCGACGCTACTGTAACCCTTGTGCTGATCAGTCCAGATACTTGGAAACGCAAGCATGTGGACTGGGAAATCAGTTCCAGTATCCGTGACACAAAAAATAATCCAAGGAATGGTCTGCTGGGAATTCTGCTTCCAAATTATCAATATACAATGGATGGATGCAGTTATGCGGATATAAAGCGCACAGAGTCCGGCCGTCTTTATAATCCATTCACAATTCCGCCACGCTTGTTTGAAAACGTCCAATGCGGTTATGCCAAAATCTATTCCTGGCCCGCAACGTACAACGACGTGAAAAAATGGATTCATGACGCCTATCTGGGAAAAGAAATAAAAAATCCAAGCAATGCATATCCGCTGTTTTCCAAGAACCGGAATGACGATCAAAGATACTGGCAAAAGGAATAGACAACCCACAGCACAGAGGATACAGAAAATGACTGAATTTCGACAGCCGTTATCCATACATTTCGTATGGCATCCGGGCGACAGCGAACAACTAGAGAACATAATTGACTTCTGCAGCAAGTCCCTGAAAAGGGACCCAGAAAAGCCCTTTTCCCGTTCCATCAGCATTCCCTTGTTCTTTCTGACCTCCGAAGGCAAAAATCCTCCAGAAATGTGTCTTTACAAAGCCGAAAAGACAATCGTCTTTGTCTTCATAAGCAAGCGTATCGTCGCCGACGATGCCTGGACAGAATTCATTGAAAAACTGAAAGGAAAATGCGATGCCATCGTCCCCATTGCCCTGGATTCCACAGCATTCAACATAGACAATTCACTGAACTCATACAATTTCATCCGGGCATATGAATATGAAGCGGCTTTCTATCGGGAAAGAATCCTGATTGCCGTCGCTCATGAGATATACCGTCTGGCCCTGAACGAATCCCTGAAAGAAATGAACTTGGGAAAAGATTCCGCAGTCCGCATTTTTCTGAGCCATGCAAAAGATGCCGGACCAGGGATTTCGATCGCGGAAACACTAAAAAACTTTCTGGATCAGTCCGTAATGCGGAATTTTTTTGATGCATTCGACATTGCACCAGGGTACTGTTTCGATGCAGAAATCGAAGCCCACATCAAAGAATCAACATTAGTGGCGATCCACTCAGATCCTTATTCAAGCAGATACTGGTGCCAACGGGAAATAGGATGCGCCAAAGCAGCCGACAGGCCCATGATCGCCGTCGATGCTCTGAATGAATATGAAGACAGAAGATTTCCGCTGGCGGCCAATATTCCAGGAATCCGCGTGCGTTGTGAAAAAGAAGAAAAAATTTCAGAGTCCGATGTTCTTCGGATCATGATTTGTGCGCTGCTGGAAACGATAAGATTCTTTTATTCCAGAAGGCTGCTGTCCGCTTATCAGGAATCAGGCTGGATTCCCAAGGGCGCTATCCTCCTGCAGCGTCCTCCTGAACTTGCCGATGTCCAAAAATACAGCGGAGGCTTTCCACAGACAAAAGAAATATATTATCCAGAACCGACAATTTTTCAGGAAGAAGCCGATGCCTTCAAAAAAATAGGATTTACCGTTCTGACACCTCTCTCAGCACATCGCAGATGCAAGCCACTGAAGATAGGCCTATCCTTTTCGGAACCAGACAAAAATTCTTTGACAACGATTGCGCAAAGAGCAATCCACCTCCAGCAGCTTTCACAGGATCTTGCGAGAAACCTAATCACAGGAAACAACCGATTGATCTATGGTGGCGATTTGAGACCCAAGGGCTTTACTGAATGCATTTATTTTGAAGCTTTGGCAACGCAGACACGGCTGCGTTCAAATGAGCAATACCTGACAAACTATCTTGCTTGGCCGTTGTACCTGAATCCGCAGGAACCCCTTGTCGACTGGAAAGCTCGTTTCAGGGACATCGCCGTTACAAAAACCGTGAAATATCCTGACGATGTGGATGCTCTTATCTTCGATAAAGAGCATTTTCTTCCACCTGTGACCAAAGAAAACTGGTATGTCTGGAGCCGTTGCCTGACACAGATGCGCAACGAAATGATAAAAAACTGCGATCTGCGAATTTGTGCAGGCGGACGGCTCACGGAATACAAAGGAAAGATGCCCGGAGTCCTGGAAGAAATTTTCATCGCTTTTAAAGAAAAAAAGCCACTATTCCTTCTCGGTGGATTCGGGGGAGTAACAGAAAGCTTCTGCCAGTATATGGAAATAGGGAAGGCTCCAGACAATATCAAAAAAGAATGGCAAATTGGGCACAATCTTGGATACAGGGAACTTCTGGATTTCGCAGACCAGTTTGGCATGCATTATGCAGATACCTATAATCTTCCCAAATTGAATTTCGATATGCTGAACAACGGATTGGATGAGAATGACAACAAAAAATTGTTTCACACGACATTCACTGATGAAATTATTTTCTTGATTCAGAAGGGAATAGAGAACAAATTTTCTCATTGAATAAAAATCGTTGAATAATAATTTGGAGCTCTTAGGAATAAAACCGTTCATTACTTCCCATTATAACGTTCAAAATCTCTCTGAAATTTGAAGGGGGCTCCAATATATCCTAGACTCCCCATAGATTCTAACCAAGTAACAAAATTTAAAATCAAAGCATCATTTTGTACCTTTTTCTGCCCAATTCCCTTATGTATAAATACTTGATATTTTGAAGGCACTCGAACCGCATCTTTGCCCCAATACCAATATTTCTGTGAAATCAGCACATACTTGCTCCGCAAATCTCGAGTATAATTATCTTTATTTACGAGCCCGTTCTGCAAACTGTGGTGTGAATCTTCTTGAATAAAAAATTTTGTCCTTTCATCAGTATGATATATGTTGTCACCATATCTCTGCTTTTTACTGCCATTCATTACAGGTCTTTTATAAAAAAAGCGCGAATCATTCCAATATTGATCAAACGTCAATTTTCCCTGCACCTGCATTGCATAAACAAGTCGTCCCTTCATTGAGCCACCCTTGGCGGCGGAACCAAAGCCCAAAATCCAATCACCCGAATTAGCATGCTCTCTAATAAATGGCTTACAGGTAGCCAACGTACAATAGGGAGGAAACGGATTAGGTGCAAACCCATAATCCCTTGTGATGATATAGCTGAAAAGGACCATTCTAAGCCTGCAAAAAAAACTAACATGTTTCTCTTGGCGAAGCAACGGAGGGACGTGCATTCCCTGTACTGTCCTGCCAAATATTTGCTCCTTCAATAGCGGATGCAATTGAGTCTAAATTCCATGCCACCAAAGCATCACCGTAATCATTTAGCGCGTTAGGGACGTCGGAGTCAGTTGCTCCTCGTAAATAAACACCTATTATGCGTTTCGTTCCACTCTTGGCAGCATATTCAAGCTCCCAATTAACCCAATCCCGCTTCGCTGTTTTAGGGCTTATAAGGACCACAATTTTTCCAGCCCATTCTATCTGCCTTCGAAGAAGCGATTTTATGTAGTCTTCATTATTGGCATTGTTCGGCTCGCTTTCTACAATAGAGCTGTCGCGTATATCATAGTCTTGTCTTGATAGCAATTCTTTGAATTTTGGAATAGCATCCTCATCGCCTCCATAATGGGAAATAAATAGATTAATTTTCTGACTCATAATGTTTTCGCTCCTTTTTTATAAAATGCATCCCATCTATTCCAAATCTCCAAGTACAATGGGTTTGTGCAACGACTCAAGATATCTTCTTTTAAGCGAAGATATTCTTTTTTCCTTGCCACATATGCCGAAATAATGAGCATAATGTTGTTGTAGGCTTGGCTTTCTGAGTCAAGGCTGGAAATCGTTTCTAAATGAGTTTCATCTGGATCTTCAGTGACAATACGTTTCATTCTCTTATAAATTTTTTCAACAACAGAGTCAAAATAACATTTAGAAACAGACAAAGAATCGGTATTTTTACTGAACTTATTAGAATAAATTTTCATATTGTCAAAATCGTTCTCATATAGATGTAAACTGTCGCTATAATGAGCATAAGTGCCGACTTCAAGTCCCAACCATCCAGCGAGTATCTCCTGCATACTTGTAAATTGTACAAAATTATAAGGAAGGCCTCTAAAGGCATCGTTGCTCCGCATGATTTGAGTCCACTCCAATCTGTGTTCCCGGACTTTTAATAAAGAACAAATGTTACACGGAATATCTGCACTATTAGGCACCCCGGTGTCTTTTGGCAAATCTTTCTCTGGATCCCATATCAATATTACCATTTGTCGTGATTCCGGCTTGTTATGTAAAATATTAAAGGCTTTCTCTAATTGATCCATTCCGAAATTATGACGAATTCTATGGCCATAGGCGCCATGATAATGCACATCATTTCCTGAATATTTATATAAATTCGGATTCCAATAGTTAACTATTTCTGCAATATCACTGCCACTTAAAATCCAGATCAATTCGGCTAAGGCATAAGAGATGCTCATTGGCGGCATTCTATTGGAAACCCATTTTTCTTTTGGATTTTCAATTGAGAATAAGACATGTAGAAACTCATATGTACTGCCGGAACGACTAGGTACTTTCTTATTCAACGCTTTTAAGCGTTCTGCAGCCGACATCCATACCTCATTTGCCGTTTCCCCAGAACACAATATTGCCATTTTCTTACTCCTTTATTAAATCATTTATGCCCCATTTAGGAGGATAAAAATATGAGATCGGTCCCTGGAGGCTGGGCCTGAACTGTTGCTTTATTCTTTTCCTTCCATGACTGGGCGATTCCTCCGGATATGCAACTCTGGAATATTTGTCTATTTCACAAAACAGATTCTGGCAGTCAATTAACTGCAAAGGCCGACCCCATAATGTTTGAAATTTCAATCCACGTGAATCAAATTCTTTTTCCTGTGAAGCAGACATATATCGAACAATATCTTCTTCAGGACAGCGGCAAGAATGATTAAAACACTTCTGTATCCCTTGATGCGCTCCGGGGCCGACAACGACAAAAGACATCTCGTCAAAATTGCACAATTGGCTATAATTTATATCGATGGCATACTGAAAGGCTAAAAATTTTCCAATGGTCGGATATGAAAGCAATATTTCATAAAGATCCTTCAGTGTTTTTGCCGCACCTATCTTACCTGAAATTTTATCCTTCATCATATATTCCATGAGTTTCAAATTATTCTGGTGTTTTCTTTTAAATCCAAAAGCACTCCCTCCTGAAGGCATGATATAAGCGGCTGAATATATTTTTTCCTTCTTGAGCAGCATTGATGTCAATATTTTATCATATTCCGCATAATTGTAATTTTTAAATGATATTTCGCTTAAATTTCTTTCCAGTTCGCACCACGTATCAATGCGATTAAACATTTTAAACAGGATAATTCTAAAAAACATATCTTCCGGAGTAAAATCATTCTCACTTTTGTATATGGCATTCTTAATTAAAAACTGGCTGACCCTGTCTGAAGCTCTATAGGCATTCGTAAATTTGTACTTCTGTAAAATTTTATCATCAGTCCAAGGAAAAGGTGCCCCTTGAAGCCGTGCAAAAAAGATTTGTTGCCGTTCAAAGGCAAATTTCCAATAAGCATCATATATCACTGATGGTTTAAAAATGATTCTGTTTATATAAACTGCCTTTTGAGCAAGCTTTTGATCCAATCCATTTTCTCTTAAAGACAGGGGCAAGGGATCGATTTGTCCACATTCATTTAAAATGATTTTCAATGCGATGGATACGGCTTGAGCCAACGCTTTATTATTATTTATAATCGTCAATTTCTTTTTGATTTCCGACTTTTGTGATAACTCTTGATAGCATTTCAAAATCATTTGTGTTTTTTCTGGAGTATAATCGCTAATGATACTGGCCCTTTTTATCCAAAAATATCCGGATACCTGTAACCCTTTCATGATGGCTTTTTCTGGAGAGACAATATCTTTCACGACCGATCTACTTATTCCTTCCGCAATACCATATACATATGTGGATAGCCATGATCGATCCAAAAGAACAATCTTTCCCGCCCGCATGTCTGGGATAATATGTCTATAGATATTTTCTATATGCGCCGCAATATGCAATATTTGCAGACTTACTGGATTGATCGGGTTGTTGAAATAATTCTTCTGATGGTGATGAATATCATAAACAAGAGCGCCTAATGTTTGGGGTTCTCGACCAGGAAAACTATAAGAAGAGCACGGAAGACCATAATTTTTTAATTTATCCACCAATTCTGAAACAATGGTTGTTTTCCCTACATGATCTATCCCTTCAAAAACAAACAATTTTCCCTGCATGCTTTCCATATACGTTTCCCTAATCGCCTTCACAAATTCGCAGTGAGCTCCCTGTAGCATCCAAATGTATCTATAATATAACTTCTAAAAAGACTTTTATTGCCACCGAAATGTGCCATAAATTCAAATCTTTTCAAAGAAAAATTTACACCCATCCATTTGTGATACTTCAGCCGTTTATATATCCCCAAAAGGCTTTTTGAAAACATAGAGGTGCTATGGATTTCTTTGACTTTGACGATATTTTTGAAAAATATGATCCTTTCATTTATTCGGATTGGTTTGAACGACAGAATATTTCTGATATGCTTAGAAGGGCTGCGGATTGGATTCCACTTCATAGGGAACTTCTGAATGCATTTTATGATGACTGGATAAATGAACAAAAGGAATGAAGACCCTATTATTCTAGACCAGTTCATAATCTTCTCATATCACGACAGAAAGGAACTCGCTAGACTGCAAAAAGAACACAGGGACAATAATGACGAAGATAGGACACATGGAAAATGAAAGGAAAAAGAAGACAAAAGTGATTTTCTTTTTGTAGGAATCAAAGCATAAGAAAGAATGGGAAGAGTGAGCTGGGCGAAAAAAGAGTAATCAGAATAACAACAATGAAAAAACGCATAGCCCACTCCACCTGAACTTATTCCTGAATTTCGATTCTTTTCAAAAAAGTTCTTTTGTTTCCTAGTGGGAAATCTTCTGCTCGTAATTTGCCGTAATAGACAAGATTGAAATAGTTTCTGCTGCCAATGGCGCAGATCCACGATGACTCAAATACTTCATCTTCTGTTTTGTCCCCTATGCATTCATCTGGAATTATTTGTTTGACGGCTGGGTCCAACTCATCTTCAGGCTCCCCAAAATAACCGAGGGCCTTAGAAAGTTTCTGTAACTTTCCATAGTCCCAATAGATATGATCAAAATAGAGGGGTGATTCGTAATAGGCAAGCAGGACATCATGCAACATCTTTCCGAAGTCTTCCCTTAGCCCCAAAATAATGGGTCTTTCGACAGAAGGTCTGTCGTCTTTCAGTACCAGAATGGATGGCTGATTCTCGTATTCAATGATTGATAAACAGATTTCGAAATGATTGCGACTGAATGCAATCAGGGTTGTCTCGGGGGAAATAGTGTTCATTATAAACTCTCTCTTTCCCATTGTTTATAATATTCCACCTCAAAAAAAATTAGTTAAAGACGCACGAAAAGCATTGGCGGAATAGACAAAGTGATGTTTTAACTTTCACAGAAAGCCAATTATGAACGAAGGTAATTTTTCAGAAAAATTCTGGAATAAGAAACTTTTCGTTAAAAAATTGGGGGTAGGGAAATATGCCGACGAATTAGTCTTATCTATGATTCTTAACATTCATCTTTAGTTCCAACATTTTCTGAATTTTCTGAATTTTCTGAATTTCTGTGATTAATGCGGTTTCATTAGGTAACTGCATCTTGTATTCTGAAGCCTACAAAGTCCATCCCTTCGATGGAATCCAGTGCGTAAATGGGAATGATTCCTGTTCTGATACCAAATTCAATACTGGTAGAATAAATTGTGCAATTTCACTAATGGCATCCTGTAAAGATCCCACTGTTTCCAAGGGCTTGGACTTTTTCACAAAACCATGCCATTGACTTTGCTTCGATAAATCAGACCAAAACTCTTCCGTCAATGCAATTGGGGGCTTAGTGGGAAAACTTGTTTTGCGCCGTTCAAAAGTACTTTTGATTGCGTCAGAAAATTGTGTTTGTTCAAATTCAAACATGCGGGATAAAAGACAAAGATCATAAAAATCTTTCATGCGACTATTCGCGATGCCGAGCTTAACCATTGCTTCTATCTTTTCTGCGGCAAGTGTATAATGCGAATAACCCCTGATGTGAGCTTTTGGAAAATCAAGAATGGATGGGAAATCAATAAATTCAGCTTTAGGCACAACGGCATCACCAAAGCCAATATCAATCTGAATGGGGATGCGAGCCTTTCCAAGCATACCAACCATAGTGATCCGTACACCATTATATTCCTGCCATTCTTTTATTGGTTCTACTTTCAAAGAACTGATTTGAAACTGAACGCCATCATCCTCATAAGGATCTGAAATCACTTCGGCAAAAACAGTATGGAGTCGTTCAATGCTGGGATCACCAAAGCCAAGAAGATCAACGTCCTTTGTGACTCGGAAGTTTTGTCCTTTCCAAACCAGGAACATGCTTGCACCTTTAAGAATGAACTGATTCACATACTTGGATTGACTCAAGCGGTAAAGTAACCGTTCCAATCCATACCTCGTCAGCAGCAATTCAAAATCTGCTCCAAGTTCCTTTGATTTACGCGTAAGCTGTACACGAACAAAATGAGCAGCATTGGGTTGGGTGGGTGTACTCAAACGATAGCCTCCATATAGGGTTTCATGACTTTCAGAACTCTACAAACTTTTGCCGCATCAGTGATTTCGTCCATGGTGGCTTGTTTATTTTTCCATACTTCACGCAAGGCTTCAATTGCCACGTCAAGGCCAACCTTGCTTCGGAATTTAAAACAATCAGCAACCGTTCTTGCCGGAGAATAAATCTGGAAACGGAAAGGCCCCACAAGATGCTCTTGCCTTCCAACGGAATACGTTTTTGGATCTACAATGGTGTAGTTGATGGGAGGATACTGTACTTTGATTTTTCTCCTACCTCGGGGAAGGGTGATCCACACTTCGTGAGGAAGTTGCGTAGTTATTCCATAAACGCTCAGAGCAGACAGCAGAGAAACAGTACATTCACCCACTTGGCGAACCGCCTCAATAATGGAACTGTGCTCTATGGCGTAAAACCCATCCTTATCAATAAACAATCCCTTCGCTGATTTTTCTAAAAACCCCTGAGCATAGAGCTTATAGAGGTATCTTCTAGAAACGCCAAGACTTTCTGCCTCCGCCACTGAGATAAACCCATTTTGCTTAATTTGCTCTAGAATAGTCTCTTTTTTATTCATTTTATAGTTCTCAATTTGTACACAAATATAAATTAATGTAATCAATATGAGAAATTTTAGTTAAAAGAATTTTATTGTTTCTAGAATGATTGGGATACTTTTATTGGTATGATCTCTAAAAAATCATATCATGTTCTTATGCGTTTGAATGATTGGACCAGTTTTCAGGTCACTTAGAAGACTGGTGGCTGGTTGTCTTTTTCGCTTTCCCCATCTATTTCAAAGTAGTGGTTTTCATAATCATCCAGAGGCTGACGATGAGCCTTGATTGCCCTTCACGTCCAGCATACCCTTCAAGCAGGATGAATTTTGATATATGTCCCGTGTGGTTGATATATCTGCATGTCCCATCATGTCACTTACTACTTCAAGAGGTTCGCCTGCACTCAAATGATGGAAGCCAAAAGTGTGCCTTAGCTGATGAAAGTGCCACTGCACTGGTGCCTTCAAATATTCACGACAGAAGACGTTTCCAATGAAGCGGCTCACGTTGTACTTGCCAAGGCTGAATCCTCTTTCAAAAATTTTCATGATCGTGGGCGAAAAACGAATA